>RGAX01000130.1 GCA_009919985.1 Opitutaceae bacterium | reverse complement strand
CGAGCTCGCGATCAATGAGATTTTTTTCTAGGGGAAAAATGAAGCGGCGTAGGCGGTCGGGTACGTCGTCTCCTAGGCCGCGGAAGACGGTCATTGAGGCGTGCGTGTGAGTGTTGATCATGCCAGGGACTACGAGGTCGCCGCGGGCATCGATGGTTTTTTTCGCGGTGTACTGGAGTGCAATTGCGCTGGGGCCGACGGCGAGAATGCGGGCATCACGGATGATCACGGCGCCATCGGGGATGACCTCACGTGTGGCGTTCATGGTTACGATGTGCGCGTGCGTGATGATGAGATCGGCGGGTTGGAGCGCGGGGGTGTTAGTCACGGGTTGAGCTGGGGAAATTGCAGGCGTGAGCAAAGAGAGCAGAATGATATTGAGGCGCATGGGCATGTAATCAGCGGGAGAGCAGCGAGGTGAACAGCGTGGAGAAACGGTCGCCATCGAGGCGCTTCTCCAGGCGCGCGCGGGCTTCGCCATGGCCGGGTTCGAAGCCAGGCGGCCAACTAAGAGTGTCGCCGTAGCTGGCGCCGCGGTCGAGGTTCACGTCGATAAATACTTCTTCGGCGTGCGTGACGACGGCGGGGTCGATCCATGAAGCGGCGGCAATTTCATCCCAGAGCGGACGGCCCCGTTGGCCAAATTTATCCAGGTAAGCGGCTAGGCGCGTGCCGGCGCGCGCGATGGTGGCAAAGTGTTCAGGCGTGGAGCGGACGTCTTGAGAAATGTCGATGGGTGAGCAGGTGATTTTGCGCCACGTGGAGTGAAAGACGATGCGGGCGGCTTCGGGGTCGAAGCGCAGGTTGAACTCACGGCGCGGGGAGTGCTTGAACTCGCGGGACTCGGTCATCGGGTGGAAGGAGCCGCCCATGAAATGGAGTTCGCGGAGGAGTTGGGGGAGCTGGGGTTCGAGACGTAGCGCTAGAGCGACATCGGTGAGAGGGCCAGCGCACCAGAGAGAGATTTCGCCGGGATGAGCGCGGGCTTGGCGGATGATGAAATTGGCGGCGTGTTCGGCTGAAGGCGGGGTGGAGGGGTTGCCCTCGGGCAGATCGATCGTGGCGTGGGGGTCGACAGTTCGGCCAGGGCGGGCGAAGTCCCAAGCGCCGTTATAGTAGAGGCGGCCGTATTGTTTTTCCCAGAGGGCGTGATCGGTTAGGGTGCGGACTAGTGGCGTGAGGGCTCCAGGCAGGACGGGCACCTCGGTGCGGCCCATGATCTCAAGGAGGCGAAGTGCGTGGCGGACTTGTGGGTCACGCCAGTGATCGCCGGTGGGAACGCAGATACCAAGCACCTCGACGTCCGGTGCGTTGAGGAGCATCGCGACGGACTGGAGGTTGGAGGTGGCGGGTCCGAGTGTGTCTTGGTCGATGATGATTTTGCGAGCGGGCATGAGGGTTGAATTAATTTTCGAGCCAGACGTCTTTATAGTTATGAAAAGCGAGTGGAGATTTTTTCCAGCCGCGGACGGAGGTTTGGACTAGGGTGGTGCGGGTACCCCAGTAAACGGGGGCGATTGGGGTGTGGTCGAGTAGGTAGGTTTCGGCTTTTTGGAGAGCAGCGTGGCGGCGCGCGGGATCGAGTTCGGCGTTGGCAGCGTGAATGAGTGCATCGTAGGCGGGGTCGGTCCAACCGGTGCCGTTGACGCCATTTCCGGTGGTAAAGATGGCGAGGTAGGAGAGCGGGTCGGGATATTCGGCGGTCCATTTGCCGCGAGCGAAGGTGTAGTCGCGGGATTGGTCGTTGATGGCGGCGAGAAACATTTTGAATTCTTTTTGGAGGATCACGACTTCAACGCCAAGTTCTCGGCGCCAGCGTTCTTGAAGTGCTTCGGCGATGCGCTGGTTAGTCTCTTGAGGAATGGTGAGAAACTCGACCTTGGGGAAACTGACGCCGCCGGGGTAGCCGGCTTCGGCAAGGAGTTGGCGGGCAAGTGCGGGGTCAGTGGCGAGGCCGGGGGGTGGAAGGTAGCCGGCGATGTGGGGTGGAGTGAGGGAGGCAGCGGGGAGTTGGCCACCGCGAAGGATGTTTTTGACGATGGCTTCGCGATCTATGGTGAGGGCGAATGCGCGGCGGATACGGGGGTCGCGGAAGGCAGGGGCAGTGACGTTGAAGCGCAGAAAGTAGCTGTCGAAAATGGGTTCGACACGCAGGAGCGCGGGCGCGTCGGTTTTGTATGCGTCGATTTTGCTCAGAGGAACGTCCCAGGTCGTGTGCAGTTGCCCGGCGCGGAAGGCGAGTTCTTGGCTTTGGAGCGATTCGCTGGGGTAGAATCGGATCTCGTTGAGGCGAACATGCGCGGCGTCCCAGTAGTGGGGATTTTTTTCCACTGCGAGGTGTTGGCTCTCTCGCCATTCGCGAAGGCGAAACGGGCCGTTGCTTATAAAAGGAGCGGTGCGCGTCCAGCGGGCGCTACGGTCGTCGAAGGCGCCGGATTTTTCCACGGAAGCGGCGTGTACGGGAAACCAAGCGTTGGTGCGCAGGAGAGAAAGAAAGTAGGCGGTGGGTTGCGTCAGTGTGATCTCGAGCGTGGTGGCGTCGAGTGCGCGGAAGCCGACTTGGGTGAAATCGGTGAGTTGGCCCTTGGCGTAGGCCTCGGCATTTTTTACAGGGTAAAAAACGTCTTTGTATTCGGAGGCGAGGGTGGGGGTGAGCGCGCGGCGGAAGCTGTAGAGAAAATCGTGGGTGGTGAGCGGGTCGCCGTTGGACCAACGGGCTTCTGGTCGTAGGTGAAATGTGTAGGTGCGGCCGTCGGGGGACGTTTCCCAGCGGGTAGCCATGCCAGGGCGGGGCTGGAGGGTCTCCTCGTCGAGGGTGACGAGTCCCTCATAAAGCGCGCTAAGAACATTGTGATCGATCGAGCCGCCGGCGATATGGGGATCGAGATATTGGACCTCGGCACCGTTACCGACGTGGAGGATGCCTTGGCGATCGCCGGCTTGGACGAGGGTTTCGCGACGCGAGCAGCCGGTGATGGCCACGGTGGTGCTAACCAGCGCGAGGCGGAACGCGGCGTTGAGGCGAAACATGAGTTTAAAGAAGATCAGGGAGCGCACCGAAATAGTAGTGGTGAGTAATTGAGCCTTGCGGGGCCTCGGGTGCAAACCCACGTTCTCGGCGCGTGAAAATAGGATTTCTCGGCGGGAGCTTCGACCCCGTGCATTTCGGTCATCTCATGGCGGCTCAAGACGCCTATGAGCAATGTGGGCTGGACCGGTTAATCCTGGTGCCGGCCGCGCAGGCCCCGCTCAAGCCCAACGACGTGCAATCCTCTGCCGAGGATCGACTCGCGATGCTGCGCGCAGCGACGGAATGGGACCGGCGTTTCGAGATCTCCGACTATGAGCTCCGCAAGGGCGGTATCAGTTATACCATCGATTCGGCGCGCCACTTTCGGGCGCTTTATCCCAAAGATGAACTGTTTTGGGTCATCGGCGGCGATCAGTTGCCTAAATTGCACCTTTGGAAAGACATTCAGGAACTCGCGAAGCTGGTAGAATTCATTTTTCTCGAACGGCCGGGCTATCCGGTCAAACCGCGCGAAGACATCCCGGGTTTGCGCTTGCGACGCTGCGACGGTCACTTGCTGGCGATCAATTCTACAGAATTGCGCGAGCGTACGCGGCTGAATCTGTCGCTGGACTATTTCGTGCCGCACAAGGCGATTGTTTACATCCGCGAAAACGCTCTGTATTGCGATAAATGATGAAATTGAATAAAGCGGATTCGTTAGCGTTAGTGAAACTGTGCTGCCTGGCCTTAGATGAAAAAAAGGCCGAAGATCTGCGCGTCATGGACGTGAGCGAGCAATCCTCGATCACCGACTTTCTGGTGTTGGCGACCGGTAATTCCGCCCCGCACTTGCGCGCCTTGCGCATCGAAGTGGAAAAAGCCCTAGATGCTGCCAAAGCTCGGATCGTCGGCATGGAAATTCCCCAGGACACAGGCTGGATGGTGATCGATGCCTTTGACGTGATGATTCACCTCTTCACCGCAGACCAACGCGAACACTACGCTTTGGAGAATCTCTGGAAAGATGCGGTTGAAGTCTCTGTACCTAGTCTATTTGCCGCACCCAAGCCCGAAAAAATCGCCAAGCCCAAAGCGACCAAAGGCAAAGTTTCTAAATCCAAATCAGCTAAGAAAGCCTCTCCGAAATCACTTAAGCGAGTTCCGGTAAAAAAGAAAAAGACTGCTAAGAAAAAAGTGGTTCTAACTAAGGCTTCATCCGTTAAAAAACGAAAAAAATAAGTATATTGGAATCTGGCGATTCGACTGCATGAAATCTGCCCTCTTAATATATTTTACGCACAGATTCTGCGACGTTTTGGATTTGAATTGGGGGTGCTACAACTTTCAAAGAGATTCAAATTAGGCCCTTTGTTATTACATTATGAAAACCAAATTAACTTCATCTAAGGGTTTCACGCTCGTTGAAATAATGATCGTGATCGTGATTATTAGTTTGCTCGCATCCATGGCATTACCCGCGTTCAATAAATTACGTCAGACTGCACAAGATCAGAAAATCTTGAACAATGCCAAGCAGCTCGCGGTGGCTGCGGATCTTTACTATCTAGAGCACGGTGTCTCTAGTGTTTCCATCGATAAAATTGTTGGCCCGACGGCTAATATGAAGACTTTAGAAGCCATCGCCAACGAAACGTATCCGAAGGTTTTTACGCAAGGTACCCCCATTACTATCACGGGCATTGCAGGTTCACGCACGATCACGTTTACCCCCTGATTTCCTGTTTAGCTGAATTAATTTCCCCGTCTTTTTAAGACTTACCGGAAAAAATTATATTTCAAAATCGCCCAGAGCGCTCGGAACCCGTCGCGCCAGCCGATTTTTTTGCCTTCAGCGTACGTGCGCCCATAGTAGCTGATGCCGACTTCGTAGATGGCGATGTCGAGTTTCGAGATTTTGGCGGTGATCTCCGGTTCGAAGCCAAAGCGGTCCTCCTCGATGGTGATTTTCTGAATGATTTCGCGGCGGAAAACTTTGTAGCAGGTTTCCATGTCCGTGAGGTTGAGGTTGGTCGCCATGTTGGAGAGTAACGTCAGGAATTTATTGCCGACCATGTGCCAAAAATAAACGACTCGGTGCGCGTCACCGCCGGAGAAGCGGGAGCCAAAAACAACGTCGGCTTTGCCATCGATGATAGGTTTGAGCAGGCGCGGGTATTCCTGCGGGTCATATTCGAGGTCGGCGTCTTGGATTATGACCGCGTCGCCAGTGGCGGCTGCGATGCCGGTGCGCAGCGCAGCGCCTTTGCCTTGGTTGACTTCGTGGTAGATGATTTTGGTGACAAGCGGGGCGATCTCGGTGCGAAGCAGGTCGCGGGTGCCGTCACGCGAGCAGTCGTCTACGATGATGATTTCCTTGTCAGCCACGGGCGCGGCGCGAACCCGGTCCACGATGGCGCGGATGGTCTTGGTCTCATTGTAACAGGGTATGACGATGGAGAGTTTCATGCTAAGCGATGAGCCTACGCTAGGGCGAGGAGAGGCAGGTGGAAGTCTTTTTCACGCTCATCGTGTCGACCACCCAAAGAGCAGGCATGATTAATGTTCCGGTGCATGTTTTCGTTGTAAGAATTTAAGTGAATGTTCTTAATCCAGCTACCAGGCTTGGCCAAGCCTTGACTCAGTTTCGAGCGACGAAAGTGTTCTTTTATTCTTGAGCCAAATCCCTTGGCTTCTGACTCAATCACGCGTCTTTTTTGCCCGTTCCATGATCGCCCTGCACCGTCCGCTCGTTCTGCTTGCGCTTGCGCTTTTTTGCAGCGTGCCGCTCTCCTTTGCCCAAATCGGTGACAACGCCGATAAACTCGGCGCGCCTCAGGTTCCCCTCGTGCCTGCGGATAAAATTCCGCCCGCGCCTGCGCTCACGCCTGAGCAGGCGCTCAAATCCTTCACGCTCATGCCCGGCTTCAAACTCGAAATTGCCGCCGCCGAGCCTCTCGTGCAGGATCCGGTCGCGATGACCTTCGGGCCCGACGGTCGCATGTGGGTCGTCGAGATGCGCGGTTACATGCCGAGTCGTTGTATTGACTGATCGCGACGGCGACGGCCGCTACGACGAATCCAAAGTGTTCGTTGATAACCTCGTTTTGCCCCGCGCCCTCGCCCTCATCAGCGACGGAGTTCTTGTGGGTGCGCCGCCCGAACTCGCTTTTTGGCGTGATACCGACGGTGACGGCAAAGCTGACCAAAAAACTATTGTCGCCACCGATTACGGGGTGAAAACCGATCCCAAGCGCCCCTTCCTCGCCAATCCCGAGCGAGCACCCAACAACTTGCTCTGGGCGCATGACAACTGGATTTACAGCGCCGCCTACACGAAAAAATTTCGCTACGTAAACGGCGAATGGGAAACAGCCACTACGTTCTTTCGCGGTCAATGGGGTCTCAGTCAGGATAACTACGGTCATCTCTTTCACGGCTCCAACAGCGATCCGTTGCGCGTCGACATCATCCCGTCCGACTATCTCCAGCGTAATCCGAACCTCCTGCGACTCCCCGGCACCAACGTAAACGCAGCCGACAATTTCTTCGTTTGGCCTGCCCGCGTGAATCCCGGCATCAATCGCGGTTATCGCCCAGATTTTCTGCGCGACGGCAAACTCAAGGAATTCACCGCCGCCAACTCCCCTTGGGTTTATCGCGGCGATCTCTTGCCTGAATTTTACGGTAATGCTTTTGTCGCTGAGCCCTCAGCGAATTTTGTCCGCCGTAACATTCTCACTGCCGAAAATGGTACGATCCTCGGTCGCAACGCCTACGATCAAAAAGAATTCATCGCCTCCACCGACGAACGCTTTCGTCCTGTTGGTTTCAGCACTGGGCCTGACGGCGCGCTCTACATCGTCGATTTTTACCGTGGCGTGTTGCAGCACCGTATCTCGCTCACCAGTTACCTTCGCAAGCAAAGCGAAGATCGCAAGCTGGCCGACCCACAACACCTCGGGCGCATTTACCGCGTCGTACCCATTGATCGCCCTGCGCCCCTCGCCCCAGCCGCCCCCGCGCTCACGTCCGCTCAATGGGTTGAGCGCCTCTCGCATCCCAATTCTTGGTGGCGCGAAACCGCTCAGCGTCTCCTCGTCGAGCGTCGCGACGCCACTTTGGCTCCAGCGATTCGTGCGATCGTTCTCTCAGGCAAACAACCCCTTGGCCGCACGCACGCGCTCTGGACGCTTGACGGAATGGGCGCGCTAGATCGCACCAGCGTGGTGCACGCTTTATCCGACGCCGATCCGGTGGTGCGGACCACCGCAATTCGTCTCGCTGAACGTTTCCTCAAACCCGGTCAAGCCGGCCGCACCGAACTTGTCGCACAACTTCTCCCACTCGCCGCTGACACAGTGCCCGAGGTGCAGTTGCAAGCGGTGTTAACGCTCGGTGAACACCGCGAGCTCACGACCGATCTCGCGCTCGCTGCGATCGTGCGCACCCACCCCAAAAACACCTACCTGCGCGAAGCTTTTCTCAGCGGCATCGGCGAACGCGAATTACCACTGCTCGAGCGTCTAGTCGTTGATCCGGCGTGGTCCGTTGACGATGCTCACGCCAATTCGATTCTCTCCGGCCTCGCCAACGGTACTTTCGCCACACGCCAGACTGCGCTCATCGAGCGCCTAGTTGCTCTCACGGCCGCTCAACCTCCGCGTAGCCGTCGCTCGCTTGCGTTGTTTGATGGCATGATCGCTGGCGCCAACGGCTCGCGTCGCCCGCTGCGATTTAACCAAGAGCCCACCGGTTGGTCCACGCTTACCGGCAACCCCGCGCTTGCGAATCGTGTCGCGAAACTTCACGAGATCGTC
>RGAX01000129.1 GCA_009919985.1 Opitutaceae bacterium | reverse complement strand
CGATGCAGATCAACCCGGGCTTCGCGGTTCCCGGCTCGATTCCGGTCGCGGTGGCGGGCGAACAGACGGTTGGTTATCCGAAGTTTAATTTTAATTTCACGCAGATGTATACGTTCAGCACGGGTCGTCTGAAGGGCTTGCGCGTCGGCGGCACGGTCACGCGCACATGGAAAAATGCCGCGTATTATTATTTCCCCACCGGCGTCGCCGTCGGCGCGACCCGCGAGATTTATTATCGCCCCGATCTGCTGCAGTTCCACCCCGTCGCCGGCTACAGCTGGAAACAAGGCCGTTTCCCTGTCTCGGTGCAGCTTAACGTGAGCAATGTGTTCAACAACTACAACGTGCTCGTGATGCCGAATCCGACCACTGGTTTTAACGGGCCGATGATCGCGACCTTGGACAATCAACCGCGCGCTTACACGCTCTCAACCACGGTCAGTTTCTAAACACCACGCGGCGCGGGTGCGAGCCGAGCGATTCAGCTCTGCTCGCATCGATTCGGCGCTTCTGCCGGTCGCGCTTGGCGGCTACATCACACGACCCAGCCGCCGCGATAGGTGTCGCGCGTGAGCCATTTCGAACTGCCGCCGCTGGCGAATTTATTTTTCGCCGGATTCCACTTGGCGTTGGCGCCGTAGCGGTAGGCAAAATTCATGACGTGACACGCAATCGCGCTGCGAGCGCCAACCTCGACATCGCAAATTGGACGCTGGCGCGAGCGCACGCAGGTGATGAAATCCTCGAAGTGACTCTTGCTGTTGTAGAGTTTCACTTTCGCATCGGCCAGAAATTCGCGCTCGGTCAGGGTGACTTCGCGTTCCATGGACGTGCCCTTGTCGGTTTCTTTGTCCCAGAATTTATGGACCGTCTTGCCGTCCATGATGAGTTCGAACTTACCGCGGTTCACGTGGCAGACGCCCTCGGTGCCGTAGAAGGAGACGCCTTTGCCGCGGACGTGCGTGAGCACGGTGCCGTCGGCGTAGACGAGTTGCGCGCCGCGTTTGGCGGTGGCCCAATTTTGCGGGGCGCGGACCTCGACGGGGCCGCTGGCATCGGCGTTGAGCGCCCATTGAGAGATGTCGATGTGGTGCGCGCCCCAGTCGGTGATCATGCCGCCGCCAAATTCCCACGTGAGGCGCCAGTCGGGATAATTATTGTGGATGCCGCGCGGGCTGAGCGAGGGGTTGTAAGCGACGAGCGGGCCGGGGCCGCACCAACGATCCCAGTCAAGACCGGGCTCCATCACTTCGGCGGGCAACGTGTACGGCTTGGCGGGATCGCCGAAGGAAACATGGATCGAATCGACGCGACCGAGGACGCCGTTGCGCACGAGCTCGGCGGCGATGCGGAATTCTTTTGATGAGCGTTGTTGGGAGCCGACCTGGAAGACGCGGTCGGCCTTGCGCACTTCTTTCACGAGCTCGACAGCTTCGTGGACATTGTAGGTGAGCGGTTTTTCGCAATACACGTCTTTACCGGCGCGGACGGCGGCGATGGCGATGTAGGCGTGCCAATGATCCGGCGTGGCGATGATGATGATACGCGGCGCAGCCTTTGTAGTCGGCGCCGACTTTGGCGGTGTAGGCGGTATCGACGCGTTTTTTGGCGTGCTCGCGGCGGGTGGTGTCGACATCGCACACCGCGAGGACTTCTATATCATCGCGATTAAGACAGTTACCCAAGTGACTACCCATTTGTTTACCCATGCCGATACAGCCGACGGTGAGGCGCTTGCTTGGGGCGCTCTCGGCCGACCAGACCCTACGGGGTAAAATCAGGGGTGCGGATAACAGCACGGCCGAGGTTTTGAGAAACGAACGGCGGTTGGTTTGGGGAAGATTCATCTTTGGGGTAATTTAAGGGGTAACAGAATTTGGCGCCGTCAGCTTAGTATTCGCGGTCGCGTTTCCGGCCGGGCTCGGGAATCGGATAAATCCCCTGCGCGTCGGGCATGAGTGGCGAGGCGCTCTCAAGGGTGAGTTTGTCGACGCCGGGTGCGAGCTCGACGGTGCTGTTGAAAAACGCATCCCAGGTGATCTCTTGGCCGGTGTGTGCGGCGAAGCGACCCATCGAAGTGGCGACGCTGGCTTCGACGCCGCGTTTCACTTCGTTAAACGGCGTGTCGTGGCGGATGGCGTGCGTGAGGGCGTTCCACTCGTTTTGGTAAGGGTCGCGCTCAGCGGGTGCGACCTCGGAGGTCCACAGCATGCGTTCGGGCACCGGAAGTTGACCCGAGTAAATTGAAGACGGCAGACCGCAGTCGCCGTTTTTGGCGGCGACGGCCATGCCTTTGCTACCTTGGACGTGGCTGAAATACATGTCGTTGCAGCCGGTGACGCAGCGGCCGTCCATCAGCATTTTTCCCCCGTCGGCGAAGGTGTATTCTACGGCGTAGGAATCAAAATTTTGGTCGATGTAGCGCTCGCCCTTGGGGCTTTGACGATAGTGACGGCCGCCGAGCGCCTGGGCTTTGACGGGCCAGGCGTTTTTCATCCAGCAGAGGTGATCGATGTGATGGATGTAGAAATCGCTGTAACAGCCGCCACTTAGCCAGATGAAGCTGTGGAAGCGTTTGATCTGGTACATCAGATCGGTGAGCGGTCCGGGATTGGCTTCGGAGAAGGCGGAGGCGAGCGGGCCGGCCATGCGGTAACCGCGCATGAGGATGACATCCCCGATCTGGCCGTCGCCGATGCGTTGGTGGAGCTCCTGCATCGCGCGGCTGTGGCGCGACATCAGGCCGACACCGACTTTAAGATTTTTCGCGCTGGCTTGGGCGGCGAGTTCGATCATCCGGCGCGAGGTCGGGCCGTCCGCGGTGAGCGGCTTTTCCATGAACACGTTGAGGTTTTTCTCGATGGCGTAGGCGAAATGCACCCAGCGAAACGCGAGTGGCGTGGTGAAGATGGCGATGTCGCCGGGCCGCAGGCAGTCCATGGCGTTTTTGTACGCATCGAAGCCGATGAATTGGCGCTCGGCGGGAACATCGACGCTGGCGGCGTGTTTGCGTTTCAACGCGTCGTAGGCGGTCTTCAAGCGCGGCGCAAAGACATCGGCCATGGCGACGAGTTTGACGGGGCCGGTGTTGACGGAGAGGGCGTTGGAAGCCGCGCCGGCGCCGCGACCGCCGCAGCCGATCAAGGCGACCTGGATCGTGTCGGTGCCTTGCGCGTGGACGTGGGGCAAGGTCACGCCGGCCAGGGCGGAGACGGCGGCGAACTGAGCGCTGGATTTCAAAAATTCGCGGCGGGGATTAAGCGAGGTGGCGGGTGAGGTAGGGGTCTGGGGCATGAGATTAAAGTTGAGGGGCGTAACGCGAGGTCAACCGTCGGTTTGAGCCAAATTTAAGTCGCGGCTCAAAGGGGACGGTTAATCAAAGATCGGAAAAAAAGTGTTAAACGCTTTTTCGCCGAAGTGGCCCGGATCGTTGAAACGGCGGTGGCGGTCGAGGCCGTCGATCGCGGTCATCTCGGCGGCGCTGAGCGTAAAATCAAAAAGCGCGAGATTTTCCGCAAGCCGCGCGGGCGATGCGGTTTTCGGGATAACGGAGCAGCCGCGTTGGACGCCCCAGCGAAGCGCAATCTGCGCGGGGGTACGGTTGTGGGTCGTGGCAATGCGCGTGAGCACGGGATCGGCGAGGACGTTTTCGGCGGACGTCGCCATACCGAGCGGTAAATACGACGGCGCGCCGAGCGGTGAAAAAGCGGTGACGGCGATATTTTCCTGTGCGCAGTAACGCAGTGGGCGCGGCTGCGTGAGGTACGGGTGTAACTCGATTTGGTGAACGGCGGGACGGATTGAGCACGACGCGAGCACCTCGCGCAGCGCCGAAATATTGAGATTGCAGACGCCGATGCGCTTCACGAGACCGGCGCGTTGGAGTTCTTCCATGGCGCCCCATGTGTCAGCGTAGGGCACTGCGATGGGTTTCATCGCGGGCTGGGCGGCCTTGGGATCGTGGAACCATTCTGGCGGGTAACGCACCTCGAACGGCACGTAGGCGAGCGCGATCGGAAAATGCACCATGTACAGATCGAGCACCTCGAGCTTGAGGTCGCGCAACGAGCGTTCGCAAGCGGCGCGCACGTGTTTGGGCTCGTGGTAGGTGTTCCAGAGTTTGGAGGTCACCCAGAGTTCCTCGCGCCTGCACAATCCGTCCCGCAACGCCGCGCTCAAACCTGCGCCGACTTCGGGCTCATTGCCGTAGTCACACGCGCAATCGAGGTGACGGTATCCAAGATGGATCGCCTCGCGCACAAGCCCAGGGAGTTCGGGTTTCGGCATTTTCCACATCCCAAGACCGACCGAGGGGAAACGGCCGCCATCAGCCAAAGTGAGCGCGGACGCAGAGGGAACGGCGGCGGAAAGCATAGCAATGTAGGAAAATTTTTAACTCTCTCTGAGTCAAACGCCGTAGCTTAAAAAAAAGAATCAGTTGCACTTAAAACGCAGGGTCGGTCGAGGTAGGTCCGGCGTATTTTCTCGGCGTAGAGGGGGTTTGCGGTTTTGTTTTACTAGCTGCGGCGCATTTAAGCTTTTTGCGCGACGTTAGCTCTTCGAACCATGCTCCAGGTTACCCCCAGCTCCACAGATTTGCCTCCGACTTTGGTCCCGAGTGAACGACTGGCCTCGATCGATGCGTATCGGGGTTTGGTCATGTTATTGATGATGGCGGAAGTGTTGCGGCTGAAGCGGGTGGCGCAGGCCTTGCCGGATAGCGGGGTCTGGCGCTGGCTCGCGGGTCAACAATCGCATGTGGATTGGGTGGGGAGTTCGCTGCACGATTTTATTCAGCCGTCGTTTTCGTTTTTGGTGGGCGTGGCGTTGGCGTTTTCCCTAGCGCGACGGCAGGCCAAAGGGGAATCGCGGTGGCGTGGGATCGTTCATGCGTGGGGACGCGCCTTGATGTTAATCTTGCTCGGGGTGGCGTTGCGTTCCACGGGGACGGCGAGCACGAACTGGACTTTTGAGGATACGCTGACGCAGATCGGCTTGGGCTACGGGTTGCTTTATCTGGTGGCGCTGCGGCCGGTGCGCGATCACGCGCTTGTGTTGGGTGCGATCTTGGGGGCGACGTGGGCTGCGTTTGCGTTGTGGCCCTTGCCGGGCGCAGAATTTGATTATGGTCGAGTCGGAGTTTCGGCGGCGTGGCTTGAGCGTAATGGGCTCGGCGGATTCGCCGCGCATTGGCAAAAAAACAGCAACCTCGCGTGGGCTTTTGATACGTGGTGGCTGAATCTTTTCCCGCGGATGAAACCTTTTGTTTTTAACGCAGGAGGTTACGCCACGCTGAGTTTCATCCCGACTTTGGCGACGATGGTGTTGGGCTTGATGGCTGGTCACGTGCTTGGCGATCCGCGCACGCCCGAGTTGAAAGTTCGCTGGCTCGTGAGGGTGGGGTTTGGCGCATTATTTTTAGGCGCGGCGCTCGGGTGGCTCGGGGTGTGTCCGGTGGTGAAACGAATTTGGACGCCGAGTTGGGTGCTTTACAGTGGCGGGGTGTGTTGCCTCGTGCTCGCAATTTTTTATCGCCTGTTGGATGGCCCGAGGCGCGCTCGATGGTCGTTTCCGCTCCTTGTGATCGGAACCAACTCGATGGCGGCTTACTTGATCGCGCACCTTTGCGAGGGTTTTATCGAACAGACCCTGCGCACCCACTTCGGCGCGTTTTTTTATCTTTTAGGTGAAGCCTATCAGCCGATCGTGCTCGGGGCTTCGACTCTCGGGATCATGTGGCTACTTCTTTATGCGCTTTGGCGCCGGAAATTGTTTCTCAAACTTTGACCCTGAAGTAAATCCACCCGCAGTGCGGTTTTAAAATGCGGTTTCTCCGCCCGCACGGCGGAAACTTTAAGAGGCCATTTCGGCGTTGCAGGTCGCAGAAAATAAAAAACCGCGGTCAGGCTTTGCGCTGTAACCATCCGCGACGGGCGAGCCACGCTTCGGCGCGCGCGGGCCACAGGGTGACGGGTTTTTCCGCGACCGCTCGCATGCCGTAGCCGTGGCCGCCGGTGTCGTACACGTGCAACTCGGCTGAGCCGCCGGCTTTTTTTAGCTGGGTGGCGATGTGCAGACTATTTTCGACCGACACGCCATCGTCGAAAGCGTGCACGAGAAACATGGGCGGCGCTTCTTTGGTGAAGGGGATTTGATTGGTCATCGCGGCCGGGTAGCGCTCGAAAAATCCACCGGTGTAAATCAACAACGTGAAATCCGGGCGGCACGGTTGTTGGTCGGACTGGTCGAGGGCGGGGTAGCGGCGGTCGTTTAAAAATAGCGAGGTATAAGCCGCAGTCGTACCGCCGGCGCTGAAACCGAGGATGCCGATACGTTGCGGATCAAGGCCCCACTCAGCGGCGTGGGCGCGGACCATGCTCACGGCGCGTTGCGCGTCTTGTACGGGTGCTAGCCACGCTTGTTTCGGGTCGCGGGCTGGCACCCGGTATTTAAGAATAATACCGGTGACACCGAGTGAATTGAGCCACGCGGCGACTTCGGTGCCCTCAAGATCGTAGGCGAGGATATTAAAACCACCGCCAGGGCAGATGATGACGCTGGTGCCGTTCATTTTTTCGGGCGCGGGTCGGTAAACGGCGAGTTGGGGCGTGGTCACATTACCAAGTTTGATGATGCGGCGACCGGCGATGAGTTTGTCAGAGTCCTTGGTGAGATCGGCCTCGGGCGGTAGCGTGGCGGTGTCGCCGGGGGGTGTCGCTGGCCAGAGGTTGAGTATGATCGGCGCCTCGGCTGCGATGAGCGTACGCGCACTCAGGAAAGCCAAAAAAAAGAGCAAGCGATGGCAGTGGGCGGAGCGCATGGAAAATTATTGGGTCAAAAACGTCACCTCGCGGGAGCGTAGGATAAGTTCGGCGGGGAGATTTTTTTCACTTAATTGAAGGACAAGGACGTTGGCGCCGGCTTTGGCGGTGACGCTGAAGGTGTCGCCGGGTTGGAGCAACGCGCCGTTGAGCCACGCGGCTTTCGCGGGGCCGGTGAGCGTGAAGGTAACGGGGCCACCTTTCGCGGATTCGAAGCGGGTGGCGGCGAAGAGCCCTCGAGAGTTGAGAAACGATGGATAAGGCGCGGCGATGAGCTCGCGCGGAAGGGCGCCGCTCACCAGCGAGAACGCGGGGATCCAGTCGGTGAGTTTCGCGTCGCCGCGGATGACCGGCTCAATGCCGATGGGTTCGTTGCCGGCGCCGATCATGTAAAGTTGCCAGAGGCGGGCGACCCCGCCTTGCGCGGCGTCGTAAGCGCCGGGGCGGCCGAGTTGCGCGAGGAAGTTAATCAGATCGAGGCGTTCCTCGGGCAGAAGGCTATCGATCAAGCCGGCGGGCATGAGCGAGCCGGAGCTGGCGCGCTTGGCGATGTTTTGGGTGGCGACGGAAATTTCTTGGTTCGCGGCGTCGCGGAGGATAACCTCGGTGGCGGTCTCGCGGGCGATCATGCCGCTGAGTTCGCGGCCGTCTTTGGTGGAGAGGACGACGGCGTGGTAGCCTTCTTTGATCTTGGCGCTTGGGTAGAGGAGCGATTCGACGAGGTAATCAGTGGGTGCGCTGGCGCCGATACTGGTGAGGTCGGGTCCGATGTGGGCGCCGGCGCCGCCGATGGCGTGACAGGCGACGCAGGCGAGTTCGGCGCGTCGGTAAATGCGTTCGCCGCGGGCGGCGTTGCCGGTGGCGAGGGCTTGGCGACCAAGGGCCTGGAGTTCGGCGGGAGTGAATTGGACGGAAGAAAGCGTGAGGCCGGCGGCGTTGATGAGGGCTTGGACGAGGTTTTGATTTTGACCGCCTTCGCGCGCGGGGCGGAGGCCGGCGCGAGCGACTTC
>RGAX01000128.1 GCA_009919985.1 Opitutaceae bacterium | reverse complement strand
AACTAATCGCCGGAAGATCCGGTGAAGCCTTCGCATAATTTTGCGGAAGCTAAAAAAAAGGTTCGTTCCCTTAGCCGAGAGCGGTTGCATGTAAGCGTAGATGTTTTTCTCGGCTAAAATCATATATCAGTGGATGCCCTCGGCTTCGCTGGTCGCGGCAGGCGTGAATAAGGATCCAATGATCGCTCCGTTTGTTCGGCTTGGGGTGGAGCACATTTGGACGGGTTACGATCATCTGTTATTTCTACTCGCGCTGTTGGCGGTGTGCGCGAGTTTCCGGGCCAGCGTGCGGGTGATTTCGTGTTTCACGCTTGGGCATTCGCTCACGCTCGCGTTAGCGACGCTGGATTGGGTCAATTTGCCTGCGCGCCTCGCGGAGCCGTTGATCGCGGTCTCGATCGTCTATGTGGGGGTGGAAAATCTCGTAAGGCGTGGGGCGGAGCCGCGCGGGCGCGGGGCGCTGACATTTGGGTTTGGGCTCATTCACGGTTTCGGCTTTGCGAGCGTGCTGCGCGAACTCGGGGTCGGGGCAAACGGCAGCGGACTCGCGCTGCCGTTGTTTAGTTTCAATCTCGGCGTCGAGTTGGGTCAGATCGCTATCGCTGCTGTCGTTCTGCCGTTGCTTTGGCAGCTGCGGAAACGGGAATGGTTTCTGCGACTGGGCGTACCGGCGATTTCGGCCCTCGTGGCGCTTGCCGGGCTTTATTGGCTCTTGGCGCGCACGCTTTGGGCGTGAGGGCTAACTAAGCGCTGCTCAGATCAGGCCGAGCTGCATTTTACCTTCTTCGCTGATCATCGATTGATTCCAAGCCGGCTCCCAAGTGATGCGGACATCCGCGGCGCTGACGCCGGGGACTAGAAGGATTTTGGTTTTTGCGTCTTCGGCGATGGCGGGGCCCATGCCGCAGCCGGGAGCGGTGAGGGTCATGGCGACGTTGACCTTGTAGGCGGCGGGAGTGACCTCGGGGGTTTGTTCGACGTCCATCGAGTAGACCAGACCTAGGTCGACGATGTTGACGGGGATCTCGGGGTCGTAGACGCGTTTGAGTTGGTCCCAGATGGCGACGGGGTCGGGCGCGCCGTCGGCGAGAGTGGCGGCGGTGACGGTGTGATCGGCGGTTTTTTCGCCCACCGCGTCGCCGTCTTTTCCGTCGATGCGGAAGAGGCCGAAGTCGGTCTGGACGGTGAAGCTGCCGCCGAGCGTCTGGTGGATGAAGAGCTTGGTGCCGGCTACGAGCGTCTGGCGGTCACCGCTGGGAATCTGTGTGCCGGTGACGTCGCGGGCGAGAATGCGGTCGGTGTTGGCCATGGGATGTGCAGCGGGAACTTACTTTTTAAACTTGGTCTGAATGAGAACGCGGAGGGCCTCGTGGAGGTTGTCGTCGCTGAGACGATTAAGGACCTCTTCGAAGAAACCGAAGGTGAGCAGCTCGTCGGCGGCGGCTTTGGCGATACCACGGGCTTGGAGGTAAAATTCCTGCTCTGGGTCGATGCGGGAGGAGGTGGCGCCGTGCGTGCAGCGCACGTCGTTGGCTTGAATCTCGAGACCGGGCAGAGAGTTGGCCTCAGCTTCGTCGCTTAGCATGAGGTTACGGTTACTCTGATAGGCGTCGGTTTTTTGCGCGTCGGAATCGACGACAATCAGGCCGGAAAAGATCGTCTTCGCGGTGCCGCGAAGGGCGTTTTTATAGAGGAGATCGGACTTGGTGTTGGGCGCCTGATGAATCTGGAGCGTGCGCTGGTCGAACTCTTGGTCGCTCTCAGCGACGGTGAGGGCAAGCATCTCGGAAAATGCGCCGGGGGCTTGTAGCAGGGAGAGAGATTCGTGGCGGGCCTGGCGAGCGCCGAGGTGAACGTTGAGGGATTGGACACGGGCGTCGCGGCGGACGACGGTGCTGTTGGACTGGAAGGA
Source organism: Opitutaceae bacterium (assembly GCA_009919985.1). Classification (GTDB taxonomy): domain Bacteria; phylum Verrucomicrobiota; class Verrucomicrobiia; order Opitutales; family Opitutaceae; genus Tous-C4FEB. The sequence continues at coordinate 5,947 of RGAX01000128.1, read as the reverse complement.
AAGGGCGCGATGGCTCCAGTCCTGTTTACCGATGTAGGTGAGGTGGGCGCCGTGGCTGGCGTAAAGATCATTGGCGCCGGCAGCGAATTGCGCCTCGGTGTCGTGGCCTGAGTCAAAGTATTCGACGATTGTGGCGCGGGAGTTTTCTGCGGCGACTACGAGGGTGTGGGGGAAGACTGCGGTGGTGGCGCCGAGGGCGTACGAGTAAACTCCGATGGGCTGTTCGACCGTGACGCCACGTGGGATGTGGATAAACGCGCCATCAATAAGGAAGGCTTCGTGCAGCGCCGTGAATTTGGCGGAGCCCAGCTTGGGTGGTTGCGCGAGCAGATGTTCGCGGACCAAGGCCTCGTGCTTCACGAGGGCGTTTTGAAGCGTGGTGACGATCACGCCGCGCTCGGCAAGTTCGGCGGACAGCGGCTCGTGTGAGAAAAGTCGGCCGTTGGCGAAGACGAGTATGGCGGCTTTTTTGATGTCGATGGGCGCTTGGGGGACTTGGCCCGCGGCGGCGGTGGGCAAGGTAAAGCCGTCGAGCGTGAGCTTGCTGATGGAGCTGAAGCGCCAGGATTCGTCGGTGCGCGCGGGCAGCGGGAGCGCGACGAATTTTTCATAGGCAGCACGTTTGCGGGCGATCCACCACGCGGGGAGCGATGGCGGGAGGCTCGCGAGGTGCGCGGCGAAGGCATCAGAATTGAAACTGCCGACAAGAGGCGCGGCAGTGGTAGGCGTGGAGGCGGACATGGCGGTGGTACGAGAAGCAGCGGGCATTAGCCGACGCTGCCTTCCATTTCGAGGTCGATGAGGCGTTTGAGTTCGACCGAGTATTCCATAGGAAATTGGCGGGCGAGGTCGTTGATGAAGCCATTAACGGCGAGGCTCATTGCCTGCCCTTCAGTGAGGCCGCGCTGCTGCATGTAAAAAATCATGTCTTCCGAAACCTTGGAGACAGAGGCCTCGTGTTGGGTGGAATTTTTGTCTCCGCGCACACTGATGGCCGGGTAGGTGTCGGTGCGGCTGTTGGTGTTGATGAGCAGGGCGTCGCACTCGGTGTTGTTTTTGCAACCCTTCAGGTGTTTGGGGATGTGGACGACGCCGCGGTAGGTGCTGCGGCCCTGACCAACGGAGATGGACTTGGCGACGATATTGGAGGTCGTGTTATTGGCGGCGTGGACCATTTTGGCGCCGGTGTCTTGGTGCTGGCCGTCGTTGGCGAGCGCGATGGAGATGACTTCGCCGCGGGCGCGTTCGCCTTTGAGGACAACGCCGGGGTATTTCATGGTGAGGCGGCTGCCGATGTTGCAGTCGATCCACTTGATCTCGGCGTCTTCGTGGGCGATGCCGCGTTTCGTGACCAGATTGAAGACATTGTTGGCCCAGTTTTGGACGGTGATGTATTGGATCTTCGCGCCTTTAAGGGCGACGAGTTCGACGACGGCGCTGTGAAGCGTCGAGGTGGAGAATTTCGGCGCGGTGCAGCCTTCCATGTAGACGACCTCGGAGCCTTCGTCGGCGATGATGAGCGTGCGCTCGAATTGGCCGAAGTTTTCCGCGTTGATGCGGAAGTAGGCTTGGAGAGGCTGGGCGACTTTTACGCCGGGTGGCACGTAGATGAAGGAGCCACCGGAGAATACGGCGCTGTTAAGCGCAGAGAATTTGTTGTCACCGGTGGGGATGACTTTGCCGAAGAATTTCTTGAAGAGCTCGGGGTGCTCCCGGAGACCTTCGGTGGAGTTGACGAAGATGACACCCTGTTTGGAGACGATTTCCTTGATATTGGAGTAAGCGGCTTCGGAGTCGAATTGGGCTTCGACGCCGGCGAGAAACTTGCGCTCCTGCTCGGGGATACCGAGACGTTCGAAGGTTTTTTTGATGTCGTCGGGGACTTCGTCCCAAGTGCGTTTCGGTTTCTGGCCTTGTGACAGGTAGTAGCGGATTTTTTGAAAATCGATATTCTCGAGATCCTTCGTTGCCCAGTGCGTGGGCATGGGCATTGAAAAGAATTTCTTTAGGGCCTTGAGGCGAAACTCGAGGATCCATGGAGCCTCTTTTTTCACGGAGCTGATGTAGCGGATGGTGTCTTCGCTGAGGCCGGTGCCGGCGTCGAAGGCGTACTCCATTTTGTAGGAGAAATTGCCGGCGGACTGGTCGATGCCGACGGCGGGATTTTCCATGACGCCGGTTTCGGCGGAATCGGACAAGATATCAGTTTCGGTGGGTGGCTTCATAACGGCGAACGGAGCGTGGCGAAGGTGGAGGGTGTGGCGCGGGGAGCCGGTTTAGGCTTTGGCGGTGGCGAGTTCTTTTTTGATCCAGTCGTAGCCCTTGGCTTCGAGTTCATGGGCGAGGGTTTTGTCGCCGCTTTTCACAATGCGGCCATCGTACATGACGTGCACGTAGTCGGGTACGATGTAGTCGAGCAGGCGTTGGTAATGGGTGATGAGAAGTACGCCCAGACCGGGGCCACGCATGGTGTTTACGCCGTCGGCAACGATGCGCAGGGCGTCGATATCGAGTCCGGAATCGGTTTCGTCCATGAGGGCGACCTTGGGCTCAAGCATGGCCATCTGGAGGATTTCGCAGCGTTTCTTTTCGCCGCCGGAGAAGCCGTCGTTGACGGCGCGCGAGGTGAACTTCCGGTCAATCTTAAGAAGGTCCATTTTGGCGTAGAGGCGTTTGTAGTAGCCGGAGGCGTCGATTTCCTCGCCGTCGGCGAGGCGGGCTTGAAGGGCGGCGCGCAGGAAGTTAGCGATGGAGACGCCGGGAATTTCGCTGGGGTATTGGAAGGCGAGGAAGATGCCGGCGCGGGCGCGTTCGTCGGCTTCTTTTTCAAGGATCGAAACGCCGTCGAGGAGAACTTCGCCGCTGGTGATGGTGTAGTCAGGGTGGCCGGCGATGGCTTTGGAAAGCGTGGATTTGCCGGTGCCGTTGGGCCCCATGATGGCGTGAACTTCGCCACCTTTAATGGTGAGCGATAGGCCTTTGACGATTTCCTTGTCTGCGATGGAGACGTGGAGGTTTTTGATTTCGAGTTGGCTCATGGAGGAGTCGGTAAAATTGAAGCGAGAAATTCGGAGCGATGCGGATCAGTTGGCGCAAGATTTGGCTTTGCCGCGGAATGTGATCTCGACGGCGTTGGCATCGAAACCGGGCGGCAGTTCTGATTTGAGTTTGGTGAATAGGGTCTCGGGCAGGTCGACATCGTGCGTCTGGCCGGTGACTTCGTCGTGGAAATGGGCGTGCGGGCGCAAGTTGGGGCAGTAGCGGGTGGGGCCGCGCTCAAAATTGACGGCGCGCACGAGATCGCACTGCACGAGTGTTTCAAGGCAGTTGTAAACGGTGGCCAAAGAGATGCCGGGGAGCTCGGGCTTTACGCGGGCGAACACTTCGTCGGCGGTGGGGTGGTCGCGCTTGGTGAGTAGGACCTCGTAGACCAGTTCGCGTTGCGGGGTTGAGCGCAGGCCGCTGTCGGCGAGTTTTTGCGCGAGCCCGGCGGGGTGACGGGGTGGTGGGGTTAGGGTGGACATGGGTTTTTGCGGAGAGGGCAACAAATTGGAATGATTCTAAGGTGCAAGCGATAATTAGAATAATTCTAAAGAAGGCTGCCTCCGGCTTGAATGAAGGCCGGCGCTTTAGCCCTAAAAGTCTGGCGATGCGACTGCAGTTAAATGCCCTAAATCGTTCCTGATAAGGGGCGCCAGCACCAATGCCAAGGCTCGTAGGCGATGCGGTGAGGGTTGTCCTCAGGAAAAGACAGATGAAAGCCGAAATGGGTCGCGTGGGTGTTTAGCCAGATGAAGGCCGGGGTCAGGGCGAAGCCCGCATCGAGGGGTAGATCGTCGAGCGTGCTAATATCCACGGCGTGGCCGGTGTGGTGTTCACTGTAGCCGGGTGCAGCGACGAGGCGAAGAATATCCTCGAGCGGACGACCTGAGGCAAGGTGGTCGCGGATGATTTCCGTCTGGCGGGCGATGCTGCGAAAACCGGAGATCGGGATCAGTAGAATGGCCGCGGCATCGGCGGCGCGTTTGAGGTTCATCCAAGCGGCGGCGGCGGGTTGGCTGAGTTGGATTAAGCGTCCGTCTTTCGTGAGCGCGATAGTGACGAGTGAATCGATCGTTGCCTCGGCCTGAAGGGTGAGGCCGCGACGTTGTGCGTAATCAGCCGGCAGTCGTAGGCTACGGTGCACTTCTGCGAGCGCGGCGGGCAAGAAGGGCATGGCCGGTGTGGTGGGCAAAGCAGCACCCATTTTTAGCGGGTGCGACAACGCCTATGCTTTCGTGTGCGACGAGCAGGCTCAGCCGTGATGCTCGGCGAGCCAGCGTTCGGCTTCGATGGCGGCCTGACAACCCATGCCGGCGGCCGTGATCGCTTGGCGGAAAACGTGATCTGAGCAATCGCCTGCGACGTAGATGCCAGGTACGTTGGTCTGCACTTGGGAGCCAGCTTGGGGTTTGAAGTAGCCTCCTTCATCCACCTCGAGGGGCGGGGCAAACGCTCCGGTGTTGGGGATATGACCGATGGCGACGAAGATGCCTTTGACCGGCAGGACGGACTCGGCGCCCGTCTTCACATTTTTAATCCTCAAGCCACTCACAGCGCCCTCGGGTACGCCGAGAACTTCGAGTGGCACGCTATCCCAGACCATCTGGATTTTTTCGTGCGAAGTCGCTCGATCAGCCATGATTTTTGAGGCGCGCAGCGAGTCTCGGCGATGTACGAGATAAACTTTGCTAGCGAAGCGCGTGAGAAACAACGCTTCTTCGGCTGCGCTGTCGCCACCGCCAAGCACGGCGACTTCCATCTTGCGATAAAACGCTCCGTCGCAGGTGGCGCAGGTCGTTACGCCCTTGCCGCCGTAGAGTTCTTTTTCGCCAGGTATGCCGGTAAGTCGCGGCGAGGCGCCGGTTGCGATGATCACGGTCTTGGCAAGGATGACACGGTCGCCGCAAAATAATTTGCGCGGCATCGAGGTGAAATCGACTTTATCGACGAGCGCTTGTTCGAAGCGGGTGCCGAAGCGCGTGGCTTGCTCGCGCATATTTTGGGTGAGCATGAAACCATCGACCCCGTGCGGGAAACCAGGGAAATTTTCTACTTCGCTAGTCGTAGTGAGTTGCCCGCCGGGGAGGGGGCCTTCGAGCACGAGTGGATTGAGGCTGGCGCGGCCGGTGTAGATCGCGGCGGTGAGGCCGGCGCAGCCGGTGCCGACGATGACGACGTTTTCGACGGTGGGGGACGACATAGGAATAAGCAGCGACAGAGCTTTAAATGAGCGTAGGCGACAAGGGATTTCCCGCAAGTGACCTAGAATCGATTCATGTGCGGCAAATTCATTTTTATTACCAGCCTAGAAGTTTGGCGCACCCCAGGTGCTTAATCCAATGGACGGCACCACTTGGTGTCGTTCATTTTTTAATTTCATGAAACGCCCCCTTACGTACCTAGCCCTTGCGCTGGCTGCCCTTCCGCTTGCGCTTACCGCCGCCGATGATGCTCGTGCGATTCACGAACGCCTCGTTACTTTCGACACCCACCTCGACACGCCCTCTAGCCTGCGGCGACCCGGCTGGAACATTATGGAGCGCCATAACGTGAAAGACGATTTTACCCAAGTTGACCAACCCCGCATGGTTGAAGGCGGCCTCGATGGCGGCTTTTGGGTGATTTATACGCCCCAAGGTCCGCGTACGCCCGCCGGCCACGCTGCTGCGCGCGACACCGCGCTCCAGATCGCCGTGAACATCCACAAAATGCTCGCCGCCAATCCCGCGCATTTCGCACTCGCCACCACCGCCGATGACGCCGCGACGATTGCATCCACGGGCAAACGTATCGTCTACCTCTCAATCGAAAACGCTTATCCGATCGGTCACGATCTCACGTTGGTAAAGACCTTCTACGACCTCGGTGTACGCATGGTGAGTCCCGTGCATTTTGCCAATAACGA
>RGAX01000127.1 GCA_009919985.1 Opitutaceae bacterium | reverse complement strand
GACGGGTAAAACCAGGCACCGAGCTAGATTGTATTCAGTGGCCGCGCTGGAGATAAACCAATCGGCGAAATCCACTCGATGCGCTCCGTACAGATCGGGCATGATTGCTCGTACATCGCTACGAATCGAATAAAGATAAGCCCCCAGTTCTGTGATAACGGGTGCCATTTTTCCGCGAACAGGATCAGCGCTAGCCGGCGCTTTCAGCCAAGCCAGATAGGAATCGGTACCGGCCTTGGAGGGGTCTGGCCATCGCGCCCGCATGGGCTGGGGCAAATCCAGGTAAGCGCGGACTAAAACACGGGCGTTAGCCGTGCCATCCGAAAACTTGGTAGCATCGCTGAACGCATTTTGGGTTACAAAACACGCAGGTAGGCTATATTCTTTCCGGGCGTTAAAGAGAAACCAGTCGTAAAATTCGCTGCGATTGGCGCCGAATGGATCCGGGAAGGCCGATTGGAGATCGGAGCGCTGACCATGGATGTAATGAGCCAGTTCGCTGATGACAGGATGGGGCTGGCCTTTGACTGGGTCGTCAGCCGCCGGTAGGTTTAGCCATGAATAAAATGATTCTACCGATGTGCTCTGCGGTGCTAGCCAGCGGGCCCGTAAATGTGAGGGTAGATCAAAATACGCTTTCATTAACACCGGGGTGATGGGCGTACCGTCGTCAAAATGGAGTTTTTCGCTGAACGGTCCGTCAATTTTGCCTGCTTTAGGCTGAGGTGCGTTGGCCGGATCGCTTTCATCCATTGAGTAACTCAGGGCAGCAAATTGAGCTGGATAAGGGTCGAGCCGGGCTAAGGCTTCCTTGATTTTTTCAGGTAGAATCTCGCGCCAACCGCCGGTTCCGCCACGACGAATCAATTTTTTCTCAGGATCGAGGAGTTGCTGCATCAGCCCTAATTCGCAGGCGCATAGGGAGAGCTTTAGCGACTCAAGCGATCTTGGCTCTATCGTATCGGTTAGCCGGGCGAGGGTCTCAAGTGGCTTTGTCCACAAATCTTCATAGCGCAGGGCAATCGCTCCAGGAACCTGTAACCACGCGATCGAGAGGTTCAGATAGACGTGAAAATCGTTTTCGACAAAACTAAGCGTCGTATCGCTACCGATATCACCGGTTTGTCCTAAAATGGAGGCAGCTTGCTTAATTTCAGCGTTTTTTCCCTTACGCTTTTGAATGTGATGCCACAGTGAAATGAGGACATCGGCGGGGTGCCGAATCGCGGTGATAAAAATCACGCCGTTAGCCTTGGCCCAAGTCAGCAGTGCCTGCTTGGGTAAGTAGTGTTGGTGGCTGACCCAGTTAGGACCTGCCGCCGCGGCTTCGTCGGCATCAAATTCGGGTTTTAGTGTAACAACCGGAAGATTATACAAATCTGCCAATAGGTGTTTAACCCAGGTATTTCCCGTCTTAGGAGTGCCTACGATAATAATTTTCAACGTGAAGATTTTGAGCAAGAAAGTTGTTAATTTACGATTAAAAAAAATTCATAAAGTACTTATCGCAGCATGCCTATAAAAATCGTGAATTTCATACGCAACCTTTTCTTTTTTAATAAATGTGAATTTTTTGCACCGCTTATGATTCGACGTCTTTAGTCACATCACGGTTACATTCATTTAAATGTTCTCCTTTAAACCCCGCCGCGTCTGCTCCCACCCTGCGCTCGATCAGTTGCTCGTTTCTCCGGCGATGATGATCGATCCTTATCCGATTTATCGCCAGTTGCGTGAGGAGGCGCCGGTGTTTTGGAGCGATCAATGGAAGGCTTGGGTCGTGAGCCGCTTCGACGACGTCGCCATTTCGCTTAAAGACAAAGAAAACCTCTCCAACGAAAACCGTCAGGGCCTGCTCTTTGCCGGACTCACTGATGACGAACGCCAACAACTCTGTCCGCTCCGCCACTATTTCGCTCAAAAAGACGTAATCGGCTCCGATCCCCCTGATCACACGCGCATGCGAGCGCTTGTGCAAAAGGCCTTCACGCCGAAAACGATCAACGCCCTTGAGCCGCGCATCCGCGAACTCGCTGAGTCCATGATCGCCCCTGCCGTCGCCAGCGGCCGGTTTGATTTTATCCATGAGGTCGCGCATCCGTTACCGGTCGTACTCATTGCCGAAATGCTGGGCGCGCCCGCCGCCGACCGACATCTTTTCAAAAAATGGTCATCCGATATTCTCGGTTTCCAAGGCACGGGCCGCACGAGTTTTGGCCCAGCGATGATTTCGCAGACGAGTCTCGTGGCTATGTTCACTTACATGAATGCGTTGATCGACGCCCGCCGCGCGCAGCCGCAGGATGATCTTATCACCGCACTCGCGCTCGCCGAGGAAGAAGGCAAAGGGTTTTCCCGCGACGAGTTGCTGGCCACGTGCAACACCATCCTTACAGCCGGCCACGAGACCACGACCAACCTCATGGGTAGCCTCGTGCATTTGCTGCTCGCGCACCCCGAGCAATGGGCCGCGCTCAAAGCCAATCCCGCGCTGATCCACCCCGCGATCGAGGAGGCCCTGCGCTACGAGGCGCCCAAGCAACGCAATTTTCGCCGCGTGAAAAAGACCCACACATTTAACGGCGTAGAATTCGCCGAAAACGAGATGGTCTTCCAGGTCATCGGCGCCGCCAACCGCGACCCCGCGAATGTCGAAAATCCGGAATCCTTTGAAATCCGTCGCACCAAGATCGACCATCTTTCCTTCGGCTACGGTATGCACTTCTGTGTGGGTGCGCCACTTGCGCGCATGGAAGCGCGCGTGGTGTTGGAGACCTTGATCAAGCACCTCCCTGATGCGCGTCTTGTGCCCGGTAGCATGGCCTGGCAGGAGCGCGTGCAGTTCCGCGGCCCCGGTCGTCTCTTGCTCGAGCACGCCCGTTAAGCGAGAGCGTGGGGCGTGCTTGTGGGCTGGACTTGGGCGAGTAAATGAGGCGCGCTGTCGGCGTGTTTACCCTTGCCCAAAAAACCGCGTTTGTAACCGGAGGCGCCTCGGGCATCGGAGCCGCGATCGCCCGCGAATTTGTTCGCGCCGGCGCGCGCGTGATCATCGCCGACCGCGATGCGGGGCAAGGCCCCGCCCTGGCGGCAAACATCGGCGCGCAGTTTGTGCTCCTTGATGTCGCCAGCGAAACAGAATTTACCCGCGTTGCCGCTGAGGTCGGCGCGGTTGATGTGCTCGTTAACGTCGCCGGCATCGGCCACGTCGGGGCATTGCCGGCAACGACGGCGGAAGACTTCGATCGGCTTTACGCGGTGAACGTTCGCGGCGTATTCAACGGCTGCAAAGCTTTCGTCCCTGCGATGCTCGCGCGTGGCTCGGGCAGCGTGATCAACTTGGCTTCGGTGGCTGGCATCGTCGCCGTGCGGGACCGGCTCGCGTATACGACGACGAAGTTTGCCGTGGTCGGTCTCACCAAGGCGCTCGCGCTCGATCACTCGCACACGGGCGTGCGCTTCAACTGCATTTGTCCCGGCCGCGTGGAGACGCCGTTTGTCACCGCGCGCATCCAAGAATACCCTGATCCCGCCGCCGCTTATCGTGAAATGGCTTCCACTCAGCTTAACGGCCGCATGGTGCAACCAGAGGAAGTCGCGGCCGCCGCGCTTTATCTGGCGGCCGATGTTAGCGCGATGGTCACGGGTAGTGCGTTCATGATCGATGGCGGTTGGACGGCGGGGAAATAATTTCCCTGCGCGCTTTGTTAAGTTTGGGTGCGGCTCAAGGTCGCGCGGTACCCGGACGGGGTCTGACCGGTGCGTTGGGTAAATTGCCGCGAAAAGAAAAATACATCGCGAAACCCCAACGCCTCTGCGATTTGGCTGATCGTGAGGCCGGTCTCGGCGAGGAGTTGGCGTGCGCGCGTGAGGCGCGCTTCGATCACGCAGGCTTGCGGGCGTTGACCGGTGATTTTTTCAAACACGCGAGAGAAATGATCCACACTGTAGCCGGCGGTTTTGGCGAGTTCGGCGATCGGACGCGCCCCGCCGGGGTTTTCTCGGATTTCAGCGGCGATGCGTTGCATGATTTCGCGGTGATGTTGGTCCAGCGCGGGCCCAGCGGGTGCCAACGCTTGAACCGAGGTTTCGCGGACAAGTTCGCCTAACAGCGCCGTGAACAACGCCTCGGCCGAAGCGTGCGCAGCGGGATCGGATTTTGCGCGCAGCGTCAGAATCCGCCGCATCGTCGCCTCGACGAAATCCGGATGCGCCGTGCGCAACACCTCCACAGGTGGTGTGAAACGCAGGGGCGGCGCGCGCAGCGTGAAGTGGAAAAAATTTACCACCAGAGGACGTTTGGAATCGTGGGTGGCCTCGTAGCGCCGGCCGGGGCTCATCCATACGCCCGTGCCTGGAGTGAGTGCGATTTCGCCGCGGTGGGTGATCATGCTTCCGCGGCCGGCGCTCACAAACCACAGATCGTAATCGCGTAGGCGTGGCGCCCATTCCGGTCCTAGATGCCAGCCCGGTTCGCAGCGCACCCGGTTGCAATGCGCGGATAGAATCACGGGATGGTGGAATGCAGCGACGGCCATATAAAGCGGATAACTACAAAAAGATGCCGGACGCCTTCATGGCAAGACAGGCGTGAGTACATTAAAGTAAGAGCGGATAAGTTTACCCAATACCTGTTTCGCTCAACCCGCTTTTTTCGTCATCATGTCTACCGCGACTCCCGCCACGCCCGCTCCTGAATTTGATCTCGGCGCCGAACTGCATGCGCCCGAGCTTTATCAACCGGTGCCGGACACGGCGCATTCGGTCGCGACCCTAGACGACATTGGTCCGCGTGAAATCGCGTTTTACCGCGAACACGGCTATCTTGCCGTGCGTGAGGCGTTCACGCCGGCAGAAGTCTCTGCTGCGCTTTCCGGGCTAGTGGATTTGATCATGGGTAAAAATCCGGCGTTTAACGGCATCACGTTTGAAGCGGCGGCGAAGACGATTTTGCCGACGTTGAGTGCCGAGCAGCGGCAGGACGCGGTGCGCAAGGCTTGGCACTTTGTGAATTTCGAACCGCGTCTGAAGGCGATTTCACATCACGCTAAATTGTGGGCCGTCGCTAAAAAACTGATCGGCGACAAGGAGCCGGAGATGTTTCAAGACATGGCGCTCGTAAAGCCGCCCCGTCTCGGTCGCGAAAAACCGTGGCACCAAGATCACGCGTATTTTGATTATCCGCTCGGTATGCCGGTGCTGGGCGTGTGGATCGCACTTGATGCGGCGACGATCGAGAACGGCTGCATGCAGCTCTTGCCCGGTCGCCACCGCGAAGGCCCGATTACGCATTTTCAGCGGCGCGATTGGCAGATCTGCGACAACGTCATCATGGGCACAAAGTCCGTCGCAGCTCCGTTGCCGCCCGGTGGTTTGCTGTTGTTTGACGGCTTATTGCCGCACGGCACACCGCATAATTCTTCGGCCAATCGGCGGCGCGCGCTGCAATTTCACTACGCGCCCGCGGGTATCACCAAGACCACGGCCGAAGAGCGCATGAAGCACTTCGGCAGCGAAGGCAAAAACGTCACCTGCTGATACTAACCGGACAGCCGTGTGTCAGGCTCAACCCTAATTTACGCATCTTGACATCTTTTTACACACGCATCTTGATGCTTTAATGAGAACGACCTTAACAATTGATCCTGATGTGGAGCAGTTGCTCAAGCAGTCGATGCACGAGGAGAAGCTGGGTTTAAAAGCGGCCCTGAACTCGGCTTTACGCCGCGGTTTGGTCCATCAGAAACCGGCCCTTCCGCTTAAGCCTTTCCGCGTTGAGGCCAAGGCCATGGGTCTCCGGCCAGGCTTTGATCCTGCCCGCTTGCAAGATCTCGCGGATGAAATCGAGTTGGAGGCATTTGCCAGCACCGCGAGTCGTCTGCGTAAGAGCGCATTATGATTATACCCGACGCAAATTTACTGATTTACGCCTATGATAATGAGAGTCCTTTTCATAAGGAATCAGCTCGTTGGTGGTCAAAATTACTTTCCGGCCACGAACCCGTAGGACTTTGTTCGGTGGTGATTTTCAGTTTCCTCAGGTTAGCGACTCACCCGAAGGTTTTTATTCATCCTATGACCGTGCAAGAAGCCACGGAGCGGGTGCGGGCTTGGATGGATCGACCTAATGTAAGAATGCTGCATCCAAGTCCTGCTCATTTTGCTTCAGTATGCTCCTTGTTGGAGGCTGCTGGCACTGGTGGTAATCTTGTTAGTGATGCCCAAATCGCAGCTCTGGCGCTGGAATATGGCGCTGAAATTCACACTGCCGATATGGATTTTAATCGATTCAAAGGAATCTCTTGGAGTAACCCACTGTCTGCTCGTTGAGGTGGCGCATCGAAGCTTACCGCAAGGCCTAACCGAGGTAATCTAGTTGGAGCCTTTGGCTGCTACGACGAGTCGACGGAGATGAACGCCGCCCTTGAGGTATTTGGCTCGTGCGCACTCCTTTAGCTTTTGACCGCGTCGAGCACGATCGAGGGCGTGAGCAGCTCGGGCAAAATCACCGGCTCGGTTTTACCGGGCTGCCAGATGACGTTAAACGGGACGGCGCTACGTTGATATTTTGCGAGCTCGGTGGTGATGGCCGGGTCTTTGTTGGTCCAGTCGGCGCGCAGTGTGACGATTTTTTTCGCGGCAAATGCGCGGAGCACGGCGTCGGAGTGGAAGACGATTTTTTTGTTCGTCTGGCAGGTGGCGCACCAACGTGCGGTGAAATCGACGTAGATGGTTTTGCCTTCGGCGCGGAGTTGCGCCACGGTTTCGGGGCTCCATTTTTCCCAGACGACTTCGGGCGCGCCGGCGGCTTGGGCAGCGGCGGTTTTCGAAGCCATGTCTTCCGGCCAGCCCGTCCACACGCCGACGGCAAACACGAGCGCGGCGGTGACGGTGCCGAAGCGGACTTTGCCGGGCTTGGTACCGGGGGCGTTGTAGCGACCGTAGAACCACACGCCGAGGGCGATGAGCACGAGGCCGAAAAGCGCCATCAAGGAACCATTCTCGGTCGTCTGGCCGGCGAGTACCCACGTGAGGTAAGCGACCGTCGCGTAGAGCGGAAACGCCATGAATTGCTTAAACGTTTCCATCCACGCGCCGGGGCGAGGCAGGATTTTCACGGCGGCGGGAAAAATCGAGAGTAGCAAATACGGACCGGCGAGACCGATCGCGATGGCGGTGAACACCGCAAAAGACTCTACGGTGCTTAACGTCAGCGCGGCGCCGAGGGCGGGCGCGAGAAACGGTGCGCTGCACGGGGTCGCCACCACGGTCGCGAGCACGCCCGTGAAAAAAGATCCCGCGAAACCCGACTTCATCTGGAGATCGGAGCCGACGCCGGTGGCGCTGAGGCCGAACTCAAAAACGCCGCTCATATTCATCGCGAAGATCAACATCACGGCCGCGAGGGCGAAAACGAAGAGTGGGGATTGCAGTTGGAAACCCCAACCGAGTTGGTCGCCGCCCGCACGGAGGACGGCCAGCACCGTGGCGAGGGTCCAGAACGAGAGGAGTACGCCGAGGGCGAAAACAAGACCGTGGAGAATGACCTTTTTCTTGTCCTGGCCGGCTTGGTTGACGAAGCCGAGGATCTTAATGCCGAGCACAGGGAAGACGCAGGGCATGAGGTTCAAAATAAGCCCGCCGACGAAGGCGAGAACGATGCCGGGCAGGATGATGAACAGCCCCACGATGCCGCCGGTGATGGCCTCGCCGGTCACCTGCTGACCCCAGCGCTGCTTGAACAGCGACGATGAGCGCTTGAGGGCATTGATGGGTCCGACGCCCTCGAAGGCGATGACGGGGATGGCCAGGAACGACACCAGCGACCACGCGAGGCCCGCGAGGGCGGCCACGATGGTGCCGCCGATGCCCTCGAATCGGGCCTCGATGAC
>RGAX01000126.1 GCA_009919985.1 Opitutaceae bacterium | reverse complement strand
TCTACGTCACCGCCGACAAGAAACTCGCGGTCGGCTCCACGGCTAATCAAGACAGCCCGCTCATGGGTAAAGCCGTCGCCGGCATCGAGGGCAAACCTGTCCTCGCCCTGGACGTCTGGGAGCACGCGTATTACCTAAACTACCAAAACCGCCGCCCTGATTACATCGCCGCGTTCTGGAACGTTGCCGATTGGGACGCCGCCGAGGCGTACTACCTCGCCGCCACGAAGTAAGCTTAAGCTTTCTTCGGTAACTTAAAAAGCCGCGCTGAAAAGCGCGGCTTTTTGCTGCCCCAGCATATCTGGGCGAAAGGAGCGCAGGCTCGGCGGATTTAAGGGGCCCAAACGTTGGCCTGCAGCGTGGAGCCAAAACCCTTCGGGCTGATCGGCGTGCTCTTGCCGGTTTCGGTATCGAGGATACTGACCACGCTCGTGGTCGAGGTGCGCGCGGAGTAAACCACGTGGCGCCCATCAGGCAACCAGCTCGGTTCTACGCCATCAAAGGGTGCTTTAGAAACCTGCTCGCTTGAGCGTTTCGAAAAATCGTAGACGGCGATCTGGAAATTACGGCCCACTCGAATGGTAAAGACAATCTTGTTGGGGTTGGTGCGGCTCCAATCTGGCTCGGCGCAATAACCACTAATGCCTGAGGTGAGACGCGTCGGGGCGCCGCCGCTCACGGGCATCGTGTAAAGTTGCGGACCGGGCTCGCTCGCGAAAACTAGGCGCGAGCCGTCAGGCGAAAACGTCGGCGAAGACTTCACGGCGTCGGAGCGGGTTTTGCGCGCGACGGCGCGGCCTTGGGCGTTACTGACGTAGATTTCCGGAGTACCTTCACCGCTAAGAATCATCGCGACTTGCGAGCCGTTGGGACTGAAACGGGCGCCGCTGTTCGTGCCCTTGAAGCTCACAAACGTGGAGCGTTGGTAGCTACCGAGATCGATGGTAAAAATATCAGGAAACCCAGACTTGTAGAAACTAGTGTAGATGAGCCGCGAGCCATCCGGCGCCCAGCGGGGATTGAGCGCGATCGAATTGTCGCGGGTGATCTGCTTTACTTCGCCAAACATCAAGTCCCCGGTGTAGATTTCTTTTTTACCGGTGCGCTCATTGATAAAAGCGAGTTTCGCGGCGAAGTAACCGCGCAGACCGAGGCCATTGGTTTTGACGACGGCAACGTCAGCCGCTTTCAGCAAGGCGTTGCGCGCGCTTGAGCCTGTGAGCACTTCAGAAGCGACGGGGGTACCGCTGGGCGCTTTGGTGATATCGACGCGCACTTGCGTGGGCGTCACCGCGGAAAACTTGATGTCGAAAGCAAAGCCACTCGCGACCACCCGATAGCGCCCATGCGTGCCGAAAGCTTGGAGCGCGAGGGCGTTGAGCTCAGGCGTGTTCGCAGAGACGCGGATGGGGAGGGTTTTGTTTTCGGCGATGACCTCGATTTTCCCGATGTCACGTACAGGTTCGGCCCGCATGGAGAAACTCGCAGCGGTGAATAATACCAAAGTTAAACGGATGAAAGATTGCATGGAGGAGAAGGTTGATGCGCGATGAAGGGGATTTCTATTTGCGCGCCGCGCCGTCATAACAACTCTAATTTACTAAACATTCGTACCGCCGTGACCACCGAAGAAATCAAAGTCCACCTGCAACAGGTAAAATACCCCGGCTTCAGCCGTGATATCGTTTCGTTTGGCCTCGTGCGGTCCGCGGCGTTGGTCGACGGCGTCGCCAAAGTCGCCCTCGGCCTGACCACCAGTGATCCGAAGATCCCTCTTCATCTAAAGGCGGAGGTCGAAAAATGCCTCCGCGCCATCCCCGGCGTGAGCGAAGTCATCATCGATATCTCCGTGCAAGCCGCCCGCCCGGCCGCACCCGCCAACGGCGTAGGCAATCTGCCCGGTGCCAGCGCCACACCCAAGACCGCGAAATACTCCGTCGCCATCGCCTCGGGCAAAGGCGGAGTCGGCAAAAGCACGTTTGCCGTCAATCTCGCCTGCGCCCTCGCCCAAGTCCTCACCGCGCAAGGGCGCCCTGGCCGCGTTGGCCTCATGGATTGCGACATCTACGGCCCGAGCGTGCCGCTCATGATGGGTTTACAGGGGCGCCCCGAAGTCGAAGGCGAAGGCGCCGCTTCCACGTTGATCCCACTTGAGCGCCACGGCGTGAAAGTCATGAGCATGGGCTTCCTGGTCGACGACAACACGCCGGTCGTCTGGCGAGGCCCGATGATCATGAAGACGATTCAGCAATTCGTCCAAAACGTGAAATGGGGCGAGCTGGAGGTCTTACTCGTCGACCTGCCGCCCGGCACCGGCGATGCACAACTTTCTCTCGTCCAAACCCTCCCACTAGACGGCGCCGTGCTCGTCACCACGCCGCAACCCGCCGCCACCAATGTAGCACGTAAAGGCGGCCTGATGTTTCAAAAGGTCAACGTCCCGCTCCTCGGCGTCGCGGAAAACATGAGCTACTTTGTCGATCCCGCGGGACAAAAGCACACGCTCTTTGGTGAAGGTGGCGGCATCATCACCGCGGAACGACTTGGCACTTCGCTGCTCGGCCAAGTCCCGCTCATTGCGGAAATCCGCGCGGGCGGCGACGCCGGCGAACCGATCGTCGTGAGCGCACCCGCCAGTCTGGCCGGGCGCACGTTCCGCGAAATCGCCGAGACGTTGCTCGGTCGCTTGGTCAAGCCCATGCCCGTTTAATTGTAAAAATTTGATGACATCGCGGGCATTGACAGGCCTCCAGTGCTCACTCTCATTTTTGTTATTTCGACGACCTGCTGCATGACTTCTACCTCCCAAGAGTCCGCCCCCTCCTCGTCCCGCGAGTTCGTGAAGCAATCTAGCCTTTACCAAGAATTTCTAGCTGAGCGTGAGGAGATTTTGAAACACAAGTGGCTGGAATCAGAGCGTCTGGGGTACGACATCGGTTTCGAGCGGGCGCTGCTCGATTGGATTCGTAAACACCGTGAGAGCTGGCGCGCAGCACGCCGTCAGCAAAGTGGAACAGCCTCGCCTGCCGCAGCTCATTCATTGCCCCCTTTCGCGGCGGCCAGCCAGATCCCAAAGCCCATCGGGACCTGAGCCCCCTCGCCTCACTTGGCTTGGCCTTTCGGCGGCGCAGCCAGACACAGAGAGAGGTCTATAATTTAGCCCACAAAAAAACCGAGCGTTGCGGCTCGGTTTTGAAACTGACGGAAGAGTGAACGCAGAACGTTTACTTGATTTCCTTATGGAGCGTGTGGCGCTTGAGGAAGGGGTTGTACTTCTTCTTCTCGATGCGCTCGGTCACGGTCTTTTTATTCCGCTTCGTGAGATAACGGGAGGCGGGCTTGCCCTCTTTTTTGGCTTCGGTGCATTCTAGGGTGACGACTTCTTGCATGGTTTTAAAAGGTTGAAGGGTCAGAGCAAAGCCCGCGGGCGCGGTGCTGCAACCCCAATCTTCCAAGCATCCCTACCCCACCGAACGCCTCAACGGCGTTTTTCGGTCAACGGCAACATCACCCCGCGCCGGAAAAGAGTCACTTGGCTGGTACTCGATGAGACGACGATCGCGATGCAATTACTCGCCACACTGATCGCAGCCGCAGCCGCGTGCCGGCTCCCCAAACCACTGGGCAATGCGTGGTTGCTATCGGTCGCCTGAATCAGGCTGCCGGCCGATTCCACCACGCCATCGCCGCGAATCGTGAAGGCGCCATCGATGGAAGAAAACTCCTTCACCGTCTCATCCATGAACGGATTAAGGATATTTCGCTCTTCTTCCTTGTAGCCAAAAAAAGGATTCAAAACCAGGGGTTTGCAGAGTGCGGCGACTTTTTCGGAGTCGCCCACCACAAACAAGCACCCGACCGGCCGACCCTCGCGACCTTCCACGGCGAGCTCGGTAGCCACGGCCAACACGCGCTCCAACACTTCCGGCTTCACGTCTTCCGGCAACAAGTCCGCGGTCTGCCCTGTGAGTAGCGTCTGGAATTCGCGCTCGATATCAACGACAACGAGCGTGTCGAACTGGTTGCTCCCCGTCATGCCGTCCAGGCAGCAGATACGATCCGTGAATTTTAAAACCCCGCGCGTGAGCGCCACCAAGATCGCACTCCGCAATTGCGCCATGCGTTGATTGGAAAAGGATCGCACCTGTATAGTCTCAGCAAAATCGCGTTCATCGCCACCAGGCTCGATGGGGTTGCGCGTCACCAAAATCGTCTTAATTTTCAGGTCAAAGGCCGCACGATCGATCCCGCCGATAAACGTGTCGCCAAAAACCATCAACGCATCGCAAACCGCACCCTTCGCCACGCGCTGCGCCTCGCGCAACATGAGGCGATTGACGCGGTTCTGCTGAGTCTGCACTGGCCGGATCCCACCAAAACCGCCCACTAAACGTTCGTAAAGTTGATCGATATCTGGGGCCTGCACGAGGCCATCAACCATGGTTTGCTCTTTCACCTGCCGCGCGATCGAAGCCAGCACCTGCAGGTAATCGCGGGCCTTTTCACCGGCGATCAACATCACGATCAAATGCACCCGTTCGTCGGCCAAAGCTCCGTCATGCCGAATCCCTGCACGACTGCGGCCGATCGCAAGGATGTAGCGCCGCGACATTTTTACACGCACGTGCGGCAAGGCCACCCCGAGCCCGAGATAGGTAGTCATTGTGCTCTCGCGCGCCAACAATCCCTTCAGCAACGCCTCCGGCTTGAGATCCGGGAAACTGGCCACACTGACCGCGAGCAATTCCTGCAACGCACCCGGCAGATCCCCGCTCCGCAAATCGACGATGCGGTTGCGAGCGATGATTTTTTCTAACCGCATGAAAAAATTAAATTAACCGACCGCTCACTTTTCCCAATCGAGTGCGCCCTTCTTTACTTCGTAAATCAAACCGAGCACGAGCACTCCGATAAAGAAAAACACTGGCCCGATGATCGCGATATGGTTGGCCAGAAACTCCCGATAAATAAACGTCCACGGCACTAGAATCACGATCTCCAGATCGAACAACATGAACAAAAGCGCCGTGAGGAAAAACTTCACCGAGAAGCGTGTGTGCACGATCCCTTCGGAGGGTACGCCACACTCATAGGCCGAGTCCTTGATCTTGTTAAGCTTGGCGCGTTGACCGAAAAAATGGCTCGCCCCGATCACAAAGGCAGTGATGCCGCCGGCTAATAGGGCTTGGATCAAAAAAGGAATATAATCTGCGGAGATCATGTCGTACTATGAAATGGGGCGAGCTCGCCCACCGAGACAAGAGGGAATTTCATCCCGCCATCAATCAGGCTGCTCCGGCTCCACAATTGACGCAACCCATGACCCTGCATAACTTATTAATCACCATGCCGCGCGTTACACCACTTTGCTCCGTCGCCCTCGCCGCTTTTCTTGCGGTCGCGGAGGCCTCAGCCCAGACCGCACTGCCCAAAGACTCTCCGTTTCTACCTGCTCCTGGCACTGCCGCCAACGGCGAAGCGAGCACGCAAGAGGGACTAGAACTGGCCGGCGTCAGCAGCACGGCCAAAAACACCTTGGTCTGCATCTACGACAATCAAACCAAACGCAGCCACTGGATTCCCGTTAACGCCACCGTCGAAGGCATCAAGGTCCTCGCTTACGATTCAACCCTCGACCAAGTAAGCCTTTCCATCGGCGGACAAAATAAAGTCCTACGCCTCCGCAAAGCCACAGTATCGGGTGTGGCTAACGCCAATCCCGGAGCGGCCGCCGCCGGTTTCGCCACCCCCGCCGTCATGCCCATCACTCAAGGTACGCCGCAACCACCACCGGCCCCTGGCTCCATCGCCCAGCAAGAGACGGAAGCGCGCATGTTGGTCAGTGACTTGTTGGAAATCGGTATCCAGCAACGCAAAGCCTACGAAGACGCCCAGAAAAAAACCGAAGCAGAAAAAGCCCCGGCTAAAAAAGACTAAACGAGCGCCCCTTCTATTGCCCGACGGTTTCCCGCGTTGACACCCTGATCTGCCACCCATTCGTTTCCGTCGGCGGAGACGCCGCCTCACTCTCGTCTCGACCATCCCCCATCATGGCCAACCTCCTCGGTTATTTCTCCAACGACATCGGCATCGACCTTGGCACCGCCAACACGCTCGTATACGTCAAAGACAAAGGCATCGTCCTGCGCGAACCCTCCGTGGTCGCACTGGACACCGTCACCCGCAAAGTCCGTGCTGTCGGTGACGAAGCCAAGCGCATGCTCGGGCGCACCCCCGGTAACATCACCGCCATCCGCCCCATGAAAGACGGCGTCATCGCCGATTTCGACGTCACCGAAGCGATGCTTCGGTACTTCATTCGCAAAGTTTCCAGCGGCTCCTTCCGCGCCCCACCCCGCGTCGTCATCGCGATTCCTTCCGGCATCACCGAGGTCGAAAAACGCGCCGTCAAAGACTCTGCCCTCCACGCCGGCGCCCGTGACGTCATCACCATTCCCGAACCCATGGCTGCAGCCATCGGAGTTGGCCTCCCGATCGACGAACCTGCCGCTAACATGATCGTTGATATCGGCGGCGGCACCACCGAGATCGCCATTATTTCCCTGAACGGCATCGTGTTTTCGAAATCCATTCGCGTCGCAGGCGACGAGCTCGACGCGGCCATGGTCAACTACATGAAACGCGCCTACAATTTGCTCATCGGTGAGCGTACCGCGGAAGAAATCAAGATGCGCATCGGCTCGGCGTA
Source organism: Opitutaceae bacterium (assembly GCA_009919985.1). Lineage (GTDB taxonomy): Bacteria > Verrucomicrobiota > Verrucomicrobiia > Opitutales > Opitutaceae > Tous-C4FEB. The sequence continues at coordinate 1,189 of RGAX01000126.1, read as the reverse complement.
TCCCCTCGACGAAGAACTCACCATGGAGGTCAAAGGCCGCGATTCGGTCGCTGGGCTACCCAAGACCATCCACATTACATCGCAGGAAATCCGCGAAGCTCTAGCCGACACCATTTCATCGATCGTGGACGCCGTCCGCGTGACCCTTGAACGCTGCCCGCCCGAACTCTCCGCCGACTTGGTCGACCGCGGCTTCGTGATGGCCGGCGGCGGTGCCCTGATCCGCGGCATCGACAAACTCCTCAGCGAAAAAACCGGCCTGCCCGTTACGATTTCCGACGACCCTCTCTCCGCAGTCGCCAACGGCACCGGTGCCGTCCTTAACGACCTGTCGTGGTTGATGCAGAACTCTTAAGTCCCCACTCCTGCGAGGCACCGCCCGTCGCGATGAAATTTCGTCTCCTGCCGCGCTGGGCTCAGTTACGTAAATTGGGCCGCATTAAATTCTCCCTCGTTTTCAGCTCAACGGTGACGGGGGTCCAATTGCTCGGAGACCTCACCTTCGGATCCGCGGTCTCAAGCGAAAAGTACCTGCTGCGATTTTTGTGCTGGAGCCTGTTTGCTTTCTTCATGTGGAGGCGCGCCGAAGCCTCGTTCGAGCGCTACGGTCAAAATAAAAAAACTTAGTTGAAGGCTTCACCCCGTGCGATCCCGTCCCAGAAACGCGCCCGACTTAGCTTCGTCTGTTTTTTGTGTGTCTTCGGCCTGTTCCATCGGCCATATCTTAGGCCTCCGATCACCGCATTAAATTCCGCCCGATCCATGCCCAAACGTTTCGACCAAGCCCGACCGTTTCTCACTCTCGGGTTGGTCGTGGCCGCATGGCTCGTGATACCCACCGTTTTCAAGACCTTTACCCGCGCCTCTTTCTTCGAACTCACCGCGCCCGTGGGCGTCACGGCCTCTTACGCTCGCGATCTCCAAGAATACTGGACGCTGCGTCTCCACTCCAACAGCGAGCTGATCGAAGCCGGCCGCGACCTCGCCCGTCTCAACGCTTCCTACGATCTCGCCGTCCAGCAAAATATCGAGATGCAAGGCGAGGTCGCCCGCCTAGAGGGCATCCTCCGTCTCCCTTCTTACACGGGTTATCGATCGGAGCACGCGCGCGTCGTCCGCCGCGATTTCTCCGGTTGGTGGCAACGTCTCACCATCCGCAAAGGTAAAAATTACAACCTAAACGTCGGCG
>RGAX01000125.1 GCA_009919985.1 Opitutaceae bacterium | reverse complement strand
AATCCGCTCGAGTTCTTCGAGCGGATCGTTGCTGAGCGCCGCGGCGTCGAGGAGGTGTTTGTAGCCCCATATCAGTTTTCCGAACTGGGTGCCCCAGTCGCCAATGTGATTATCGCGAATGACTTCGGCGCCGCAGAAGGCGAGGAGGCGACAAATGGCTTCGCCAATTACCATCCCGCGTACGTGGCCGACATGGAGTTGTTTAGCGGTGTTGGGGGAACTGAAATCAACGACGTAGCGATGCCCGTGGTGCAGGGAAGCGGCCCCGGCTTTGATTTGGGCGACCGAGCCTTGGGCATGAATCCAGGCGAGCAGGGCGGTCGGGGTGAGGGTAAAGTTGATGAAACCCGGACCTGCGATGGTGGCGGTGCAGAATTCTAGGGTAGCTGCGGGGAGGGCGGCGACGAGCTGTTCGGCGACGGCGCGTGGGTTGAGCTTGCGGGCTTTCGCGTAGGCGAGCACCCCGTTGGCCTGAAAATCGCCGTGCCGCGGGTCAGCTGTGCGTAACTCAGGGTTAAATCCCTCGCTCTCCAGTTGGGCGCTGGCTGCGGCAGTTCTGAGGGCTGCATCGAGCGCAGCGGCAAGGTCAAACGATACGTGCATCGCCTCACTTGAGGGGGGTGGTGGGCGGGCGGGCAAGCGTGGAGTGCGGCGAGGCTCTTTAGAGGCCAAGGCGAAGCTCGCTCGGAGCCTTGGCAGTTCAGCCTCGACTTTTAGGCTGGAAGCGCTTTAGTCGCGACCTTTTCAAGGTCTCGGGCAGTTCTTCCCTTATACGCTAAATCATTCCATGAGCAGCAAACGCAAAATCCCAGCACGTCGTTTCATCAAGCCCACGTTTGAGTTTCTTATCGAAAAGAAACGCGACGGCGGCGAATTCACCCAAGAAGAGATTCGATTCATCATCGACAGCACGCTCGACGGGGAAATGCCGCAACATCAGCTCGCCGCGCTGGCTATGGCGATTTACTTCTCCGGCATGTCTGCCCAAGAGACGGCCGACTTGACCGAAGAGATGATGCTCTCCGGCGAGGTGATCGACCTTTCTCATATCGCCAAGCCCAAGATCGACAAATATTCCACGGGCGGCGTCGGCGATAAAACCTCCCTAGTGCTCGTCCCCCTCGCCATGGCGGCGGGCGTTGTCGTTCCCATGATGTGCGGCGTTGAACACGACTACATCATTAATACACTCGAGAAATTAGCCTCGGTCCCAGGCTTCAAGAGCCAGCTTTCGAATGAGCAATTCGCCTCGCAGTTGGCGAAAATCGGCGGCGCCATCATCGCCCAAACTACCGATCTCGCCCCAGCTGACGCCAAACTCTATGCGCTCCGCAAAGAGACCGGCACGATCCCTAGCTTGCCCCTCATCACGGGCAGCGTACTTTCCAAGAAATTAGCCGAGGGCTCTGAAGGCCTCGTGATCGACGTGAAGTGGGGCAATGGCTCTTTCATCAAGGATCTCGAGCAAGCCAAACAACTCGCTCGTTCCATGACGCGCGTGGGTCGCTCTATGAAGCGGCGCTGCGTCGCCCTAGTCACCGACATGAACCAGCCCTTGGGCGACACCGTGGGTACCTCGCTCGAAATCAAAGAAGCCATCGCCCTGCTCAAGGGTGAAGGTCCCGAGGACATGAAGGAACTCGTTCTTAAGCTCGGTATGGAAATCGTCCGTCTCGCCGGTGTGGCGGGCTCCACGCTCTCCGCCAAGCAGACCGTCCAACGTCATCTGACCGACGGCTCCGCCCTCGAGAAATTCAAGGATCTGATCAAGGCGCAAGGTGGCGACACCTCGTTCATCGATCATCCAGAAAAATTCCCCGCGGCCAAACACATCCGCAAGCTCCCCGCGCCCAAACGCGGCTACGTGCACACGATTAACGCTGCCATGATCGCTCGTGGCGTCCATCTACTCGGCGCAGGCAAAGAAAATTCTAACGACAAGATCGACCACTCAGTTGGCGTTTCGGAAATCAAGAAGGTCGGCACTCAAGTTAAACAGGGTGAGCCGCTTATGATGATTCATTATAACGATGAGTCGAAGCTCGAACAGGCATTGGAGCATTTCAAGAACGCCTACCGGCTCGCGCCGAAGCGTCCGACTCCACCTCCCTTGATCGTCGAACGCGTCGCCTAATTCGCAGCCTGCGCAGGCTGCTCAAAAATTCAGACGCCGGTATCTTCGCGATGCCGGCGTCTTTTTTTGCGCCGGGGTGAAGCGCTCTATCTTATGGTGTCAGCGGACTGGACTGCGGCGGATCGCAAACTTGAGGTTGATGTGGCCGCGTGGGCGTTGATTATTTGGGATCATGATTTTGCCAGTAGATATCCAGCTTGTCGGGGACGAAGTCGCGATCCGTTGGAGCGATACGAAGGAATCCTATTTTAAGGGTGAGCGTTTGCGCGCGGTTTCTCCGAGCGCCGAGACGCAGGGCGAACACGATATATTGGGTAACAAATACGGCGGCGCCGGTCCTAAAAAATTCAGCGGCGTTAATGTGCTCGGTTGGGAACAGGTCGGGAACTACGCGTTGCGTTTCGATTTCAGCGACGGTCACCGCACGGGACTTTACAGCTTCGATTACCTCAGGAAAATCGATGGCCTCGTTTAATATTTTACTACTTTTATGAGTACGTTTGTATTTCCTGCCCGCACGACCTCAGCTGAGATTGAGCTCGGTACGACCCTGCAGCCTAAGTTTGGCTCCGACGGCTTAATTCCCTGTATCACCACCGATCACCTCACAAACGAGGTGCTGATGTTTGCCTTCATGAATGCGGAGTCGCTCGCGCTCACACTGGCCACGGGCAAGGCGAGTTATTGGAGCCGCTCGCGCAATAAACTTTGGGTGAAGGGCGAGGAATCGGGCAACGCACAGCTCGTAAAAGAGCTCCGGGTGGATTGCGACCAAGATGTGATTTTGCTGAAAGTCGATAACGTCGGCGGTGCGTCCTGCCACAACGGTTATAAATCCTGTTTCTACCGTAAGCTAGCGCCCGATGCGACGGCGGTGAACGCGAGATCGCTCAAACTCGAGCTGGTGGGTCGACCGCTCTTCGATCCTGCAACGGTTTATAAAAAAAAGTAAACCCGGCGCGGCTCGCGCAAACGGGGCGCGCCTTAGTCTGGCTTAGGCGCCGGGCGTGAGGCCGCGGGTGCTTTTGGCGGCGAAGGCGATCACACGTTGAAATTCGGCGCTGATGGCGTCCGGGTGCGCCGCGAGTTTTTCAAGCGCCTGCGTGCGGTTGAGGCCGTCGCGGTACAGGATACGGAAAATCTGTTTTACCCGGTCGAGTTGCTCGGGCGTATGGCCATTGCGCTCGAGGCCTACCTTATTGTACGCCCGGACGACGGCCGGAGTGCCATCAGCGATAAAAAAGGGCGGGAGGTCTTGGACGAGTTTGGCGGTGGCAGAAAGCATCGCGTACGCGCCCAGGCGGCAAAATTGGTGGACCCCACCATAGCCGCCGATGATCACGTGATCTTCCACGATGACGTGGCCGGCAAGCATGGTCCCGTTGCTCATCACGCAGTGATCCCCGACGATGCAGTCGTGGGCAATGTGGCTGTAAGCGAGGATCGTGTTGTCGGAGCCGATGACGGTGAATTCATCGTCGAAGGTGGCGGCGTGGACGGTGACGTATTCACGAAACACGTTGCGCTCGCCGATGCGCAGACCGGGGCGACCGCCTTTGTATTTCAGGTCCTGCGTTTTTCCGCCAATGCAGGCGTAGGGAAATATTTCGCACTTTGCCCCCAACCTCGTGCGCCCTTCCACGCTGGCGTGATGATGCAGTTGGGTGCCCGCGCCGAGCTGGACGCCGTTGCCAACGAAAGCATACGCGCCGATTTCCACATCGGCGCCGAGTTCGGCGCCGGGTTCAATAATGGCGGTGGGATGGATCGAGGCGGCCATGAATTAATCAGTCGACCGAGCTGGAATCGACGATGGCGAACATCAGTTCGCCAGAGGACACGACTTGACCGTCTACGGTGCAGGTCACTTCGGCCGTGGCCAGTTTGGTGCCGCGGGTCTTGGTGAGTTTGGCGTTGAGAATGAGTTGGTCGCCGGGGCGGACGGGTTTGCGGAATTTGACTTTATCCGCGCTCATAAAGAGTGAAGTTTTGCCCTCACTGGAACCGCGGCGGAGCATGAGTATGCCTGCGGCTTGCGCCATGGCTTCGAGCTGGAGGACGCCTGGCATGACGGGGTTGTTTGGGAAATGGCCCTGAAAATAAGGCTCGTTGATGCTGACGTTCTTGATGGCGACAAGGGCATCTTCGCCGATGAATTCGACGACCCGGTCGATCATAACAAATGGGTAACGATGGGGTAGGGTGTCGAGGATGCGGCGGATATCGAGCGCGGTCTCATCAGGCATGACCATCGCTGGACGTGGTTTTTTCTTGGGGCCCTTTTGGCGTTCGGCGAGTTTTTCGGTAAGGGCCTTGGTGAGCTCGGCGTTGATGGCGTGGCCGGGGCGGGTGGCGATGATGTGGGCTTTTAAAGGCAACCCGAGCAGCGTGATGTCACCGATGATATCGAGGATTTTATGGCGGACAAATTCGTCTTTAAAGCGGAGGCCTTCTTTAGAAATAATTTTATCGCCCCGGATGACGACGGCGCAGTCTAGGGAGCCGCCTTTGATTTTACCGAGCTTGAGGAGTTCTTCGATGTCTTCGTAAATCGTAAATGTACGCGCCGCGGCGATCTGCGTCATGTAGATGTCTGGATCGATCGTGAGCGAGAGATGTTGGGTGTGAATGCCGCGATCGTCGGCCGAGGTGCAGGAGATGCGCAGTTCATCGCAGGGCAGGGCGATGATGGAGGATTGTCCCTTGGTCACGGACACGGGCGCATCGAGAGTGAAATACTCACGGTCTTTATCTTGCTCGATGGGTTCGCCGCTCATGATCAGATCGACGAAAGGTTTGGCGGAGCCGTCCAGAATCGGCGGCTCGGAGGCATTCATCTCCACGATGACGTTGTCGATGCCGCAGCCGCTGAGGGCGCTCAGGACGTGTTCGATAGTCTGGACCTTGGCGTGGCCGGATTGGATCGTCGTCGCGCGGACCAGATCGGTGATCAAGTCGGCGCGAGGGCGAATCTCGGGTGCGCCGCTCAAGTCGACGCGTTTGAAGACATAGCCGTGGTCGGCCGGGGCGGGTTTGAGCGTGAGGGTGACGGCCTCGCCGCTGTGTAGGGCGCTGCCTTGAATGGAAACATCGCGCGCCAGGGTTCTTTGCTTCATGGATTTGATCGTTGCAATGTCGCCAACGCCGGAGGCATAGCGCAAGCGCGGAGATGGCCGGCCTTGACAGTGCGAAAGCCCGCGCCTTACACCCTTACCCTTTCTCAAGTCGAAACCTTCAATCCCAAGACCCTAGCCATGCCCGCAGCCAACGACATCCGCCGAGGCCAAGTCATCAAGTTCAACGGTGAACCCCACCTCGTCATGGAGACGCAGCATCGTACGCCGGGCAACCTGCGCGCCTTCGTCCAGATCAAGATGCGCAATTTGCGCTATGGTAAGGCTCTCGACCAACGCTTCGCCTCGACCGACACCATCGAAGTGCTACCGACGGAAAAGAAGACCCTCGAGTTCAGCTACGCGGACCGCGATGCTTTTGCCTTCATCGATCCCGACACGTACGAGCAGATCGAGTTGAGCGCCGCCATCCTAGGCGAAGCCAAAAACTATCTCACCACCGGCGGCAAGGTCGATGTGTTGTTCGTTGATGAAAAGGCCTTGTCGATCGAATTGCCCTCTACTGTTTCTCTAAAGGTAATTGAAAGTTCTGAAGGCATCAAGGGCGACACCGCCAGTAACGTCCAGAAACCCGCTAAGCTAGAGACAGGTTTGGTCGTTCAAGTTCCTCTTTTCATCAAGGAAGGTGAGTTGATCAAGATTAGCACTGAAGACGGTTCTTACCTCGGCCGCTCCTGAGACAGTTTTGTTTCTTTTTAAAAAAGGCGCGTTGATATCCAACGCGCCTTTTTTGCGTCGGGTGAAAGGGGATCTCCCTCAAGAAAATTGAGGTTCAGCTTAGCGGGGAAAACCTCAGAGAGCCGCTAGGGCGGCGGCTTGCGCGGCGGGTAGATCCGCGGCGTTAGCCACGCTAGTGTTGAGGTTGCGCAACAGGCCGTCTTTCAGGCCGTAGATCCAGCCGTGCACCGTGACGCTTTGGCCGCGCGCCCACGCGTCTTGGACGATCGTGGTTTGGCAAACGTTGGCGACTTGCTCGATGACATTGAGTTCACACAGACGGTCATGCTGACCTGTTTCCCCGCTGACCGCATCGACGCGGCACTGGTGTTTTTCGCGGACGTCCTGGACATGACGGAGCCAATTATCGGCGAGGCCCACGCGTTCGCAGCGCAGCACAGTGCGCACGCCGCCGCACCCGTAGTGGCCTACGACCATGATGTGTTTCACCTTCAGTACATCGACGGCGAATTGGATCACGGAGAGACAATTCAGATCGGTGTGGACGACGACGTTGGCGATGTTGCGATGGACGAAAACTTCGCCAGGCAACAGGCCGATGATTTCGTTGGCGGGCACGCGGCTGTCGGAGCAACCAATCCAAAGGTGTTCAGGATTTTGCTGGCGAGAGAGTTTTTGGAAAAACTCCGGGTCGCTCTGAGTAATTTTAGATGCCCAGGTTTTGTTTTGGGCGAAGAGGTGCGTGAGTTCGGCCATGTTAAAGAGGATGGGGTTTTAGAGGACGCGCGCCCAGAGTAATTTGAGGTAACGACTCTCGAGGCAGTTAGAATACACAGGATGGTCGGGGCCTGCGCCGGTTCGGTCGAAAAATTGCAAGCGACGCTGTTGGCGGTGAGCGGCCTTGATCACGTGGCCTTCGAAATCTTCTAGTGAAAGTAGGCCCGAGCAGGAGCACGTAACGAAGATTCCGCCCGTTTTTACGAGGGAAATGGCGAGCAGGTTTAGGTCCTCGTATTTTTGGCGACCCTCCCAGTTGCCGGCGGCGTCGCGGGTGAAAATGAACTTCGGCGGGTCGAGCACAACGACGTCCCATTTTTCTCCATTCTGCTGCATCTGACGCGCGTAGGCAAAGGCGTCGGCATGGACAAATTTGAGGCGCGCTTGGTTGAGATTGGCATTGCGCTTGGCCTGAGCGAGGGCGGTTTCGTCGAGGTCGACACAGGTGACATCAGCGGCCGCGCCGGTGATTTTGGCATTCAGCGAAAAGCCGCCGGTATAGCAGCACAGATCAAGCACGCGGGCATCTTTAGTGAAGCGGGCGATGCGTAGACGGTTGTCGCGTTGGTCGCAGAAGAAACCGGTTTTGTGGCCCTCGGCGAAATCGACTTCGTAGCGGATGCCGTGCTCGCGGATTTTGACTTTGGTTGGGGCTGCGGCGTTGGTTTCGTTGAACATCGACGGTTTGATGCCCTCAAGGCTCCCAAGATCGTGGTCAACGTGGACGCGCGCGAATTTGGTGCCAGCGAGTTCGTGGATGAGTGGCAGCCAGTGCAGGAGGCGTTGGGCAATCCCGAGCGAATAGATTTCACACAGGAGCGTGTCGCCATAGCGGTCGATCATCAGGCCGCTGAGGCCGTCGCCGTCGGAACCTATAAGACGGTAGGCGTCGGTAGTTTCGTCGAGTTTAAACAGATCGCGACGCAACGCGATTGCGCGCCGGATGGCCGTCTCGAAATAGGATTCGTCGATAGGTGTGGTCGAGTGGCAGACCACGCGCAGAGGTATTTTGGCGCGCGGGTTGAACAGCCCGCCACCGGTGAGGTTCCCATTTTTATCGTAGACGTTGACGAAATCACCGGGGCGGGCGTCAGGTGATACGTGTCCAAGTAAGCGTGGAAAAATCGCGGGCTGGAAGGTAAAGTATTTAAGCTGAGCCCAAGGCCGCGCCCACGTGGAGCGGTCGATCGGTGCACGC
>RGAX01000124.1 GCA_009919985.1 Opitutaceae bacterium | reverse complement strand
CATCATGCGGTCCTTCTACGAGCACGAAGACGAAGTTTTTACCTTCGACGTGTTGCGCCGGCTCCTCGCGAAATATCTGCGTAAAATCGAAACCTTCGACGCACGGATCAAACTCTCGTTCTCTTTTCCGATTCGCCAAAAAAGCCTACGCAGCGGGCTCTCCGGCTGGCAGTACTATCGCGTTGCCTTCGAAGGAACGATGGATCGCTCCGGGAAATATCGGCGCTTCATCGACTTTGATTTCGTATACTCCTCCACTTGCCCGTGCAGCGCGGAGCTCGCAGAGCACGCCCGCAACACTCGTGGTGTTTTCGCCACGCCGCACGCCCAGCGTTCCAAGGCCCGCGTGCGCGTCGAGCTCGCTGCCGGCCGTTCGATCACGATCGAAGATCTCCAGTTGCACTGCCTCAACGCGCTCAAAACCGAGACTCAAGTCATGGTGAAACGCGAGGACGAGCAGGCCTTCGCCGAACTCAACGGCGCGCACATCAAATTTGTCGAAGATGCGGCACGATTGCTCTACCGTGAATTTGGGGCCGACAAACGTATCGTGGATTTTCAAGCCGCTTGTGCACATCTCGAGTCGTTGCATTCGCACGACGCGGTGAGCGTCATCTGCAAGGGTGTGAAGGGCGGATTCTCGGCTGATTTTGCCGATTTCCAATCTTTGATCTGCTGATCGTCGCGTCTGCTCGGTCACGTCATGAAGCCTAAGCCGCGAAAGATAAGTTTCGCGTTCTGCGTCTGGTTTCGGCGCCAATGCCAACGATGAAAGCTCCTGTCGTGCTGATCACCGGCGCCTCCCAAGGCATTGGTGCGGCCTTAGCCCGTGTTTTTGCCGCGCACCTTAATAACGTCAGGCTAGTGCTTGTGGCCCGCTCGGAAAAAAATCTACGCTCCGTGGCGCGGAGTTGCGCGCGGATGCTCACCGGCGATACGGCGGCGGTTGAAATCTTTCCTTGCGACGTGAGCGACGAGACCGCGGTGGCTGCGCTCCAACGCGCTGTTTTAAAACGTTTTGGCGTCGTCGATGTGCTGATCAATAACGCCGGAAAATTCGAGGCGAGTGCGTTAACGGCGACGACTGTGTCGCAATTTGATCGAATGTATGCGGCCAATCTGCGTAGCGCGTTTTTAATGACGCGCGCCTTTGTGCCGGCGATGACGCGGCGACGGCGGGGCGATGTGTTTTTCATGAGTTCGATTGCGGGTCTCACGGCTTATCCGGGCGGTGCGGGTTATTGCGCGGCAAAATTCGGTGTGACGGGTCTGGCGAAGGTGCTGCGTGCAGAAACGAAGTCGACCGGCGTCCGCGTGTGCTGCGTGTATCCGGGAGCGACATGGTCGCCGTCGTGGCGCGATAGCGGGATCGGCGCGGAACGAATGATGCCGGCCGAGGATGTCGCGCGGGCGTTCCTGGAGGTTTATCGCCTTTCGCGCAAAACGGTCGTCGAGGATATTGTGCTGCGCCCTCAGGCGGGTGATCTTGGTTGAGGCGTGGTCGAGCTGTGGCGGTGGGAGTGATGTAAGTGTGACGGGTGCTTGCTTTGCGGTGCGCGGGCACGCATGAATTTTCGCGATCCCCCTTACCCCTATGAATCCTGCAGAATTGAAGAAAACGATGTCGGCTGGGTTGTTGTCTTTTCCCATTACTGATTTTGATGCGGCCGGCGATTTCTGCGCCGCTACGTATGTTAATCGGCTCGAGTGGCTTATGCCCTACGGCGCCACGGTCTTATTTGCGGCGGGCGGTACGGGGGAATTTTTTTCGCTAACGGCGCAAGACTACAGCGCGGTTATTCGAACCGCGGTCACGACGTGTCGCGATGGCGTGCCGATCATCGCTGGTGCTGGTGGCCCGACGAGGCAGGCGATCGCATTTGCGCAGGAAGCCGAGCGCCTCGGCGCACAGGGGATTTTGTTGCTCCCTCATTATTTGACGGAGGCGGGGCAGGAGGGGCTCGCGGCTCATGTCGAAGCGTTGTGTCGGTCGGTGAAACTGGGCGTCATCATTTACAACCGCGGGGCGTGTCGTTTGCAGGCGGATACGTTGGTCAAACTGGCGGAACGTTGTCCCAACCTCATCGGCTTCAAAGACGGCATTGGCGAGATTGAGTTGATGGTTACGATCCGGCGTAAACTCGGGGATCGTTTTGCGTATTTAGGCGGTTTACCGACGGCGGAAGTTTATGCAGCAGCTTATAAGGCGCTCGGCGTACCAGTGTATTCTTCCGCGGTGTTTAATTTTATCCCGAAGACGGCGATGGAGTTTTACCACGCCGTCGCGAAGGATGATCACGCCACGATGGGGCGGCTGCTAGACACGTTTTTCCTGCCTTATTTAGAAATCCGTAACCGGAAGCCTGGTTACGCGGTGAGTATCATCAAGGCCGGGGCGCGTATCGTCGGCCGCGATGCGGGACCGGTGCGACCGCCGCTAGTGGATCTGAATGCCGAAGAATCGGCGCGGCTCGCGGCGCTCATTAATGTGGTCGGTCCACAATAATCGCGCGCCATGAACGCTGCCCCCACATCGACCCAAGCACCACGGACGCGGGTGCGGTACGTGATCGTGTTTATTTTGTTTCTGCTGACATCGCTTAACTACGCGGATCGCGCGACGCTCTCGATTGTCGGTACGATGGTTTCGAAGGACCTGAAGTTGGACTCGGTGACGATGGGATATTTGTTCTCGGCTTTTGCGTGGGCTTATGTGCTCGCTCAGATTCCTGGAGGTTGGCTGCTCGACCGGATGGGTTCGCGACGGATCTATGGCTGGAGTATCGCGCTCTGGTCGCTGTTTACGCTTTTGCAAGGTTGCGTGGGTGGCTTCGATGGTCGCGTGGCGGTGATGGTATTGTTTGGACTACGGTTTTTGCTTGGGGCAGCCGAGGCCCCTTCTTTTCCCGCCAACGCACGAATTGTGGCGGCTTGGTTTCCGACGGCTGAGCGCGGACAGGCTTCGGCGATTTTTAACTCGGCGCAGTATTTCGCCACGGTGCTCTTCGCGCCGATTATGGGTTGGATCGCTCACGCTTGGGGTTGGGAATATGTTTTCTGGTTCATGGGCGCGCTCGGACTCGTATTCGCTGTGGCTTGGCCAAAGTTGATTTACAACCCGCGCGAGCATCCTGCGGCGAATGCGGCGGAGCTCGAGCACATCGAGCGCGGCGGCGGCTTAATTGACTTGGAAACCAGCGGAAAGCCCGGGGCCAAGGGCGGTGTGCGTTGGGCGGTCATCGGTGAGCTGCTCGGCAATCGGATGCTGGTAGGCATTTATCTAGGGCAATACTGCATCACGACGCTTACTTGGTTTTTTCTCACATGGTTTCCGATCTACCTCGTGAAGGAGCGTGGAATGTCGATCTTGCAGGTGGGTTTTGTGGCGGCGTTGCCGGCGCTGTGTGGCTTTGGCGGTGGAATTTTGGGCGGTTGGTTTTCCGATTGGTTGGTGCGTCGAGGAAAGTCTCTGACCTTTGCACGCAAGACGCCAATCGTAGCAGGAATGTTGCTCTCGGTTAGCATGGTGGCGTGCAACTACGTGAGTGCGCAATGGGCGGTGATTACGTTGATGAGCCTCGCGTTTTTCGGCAAAGGCGTGGGCGCGCTCGGTTGGGCGGTGATTTCTGACACATCGCCGAAATCAGTCACGGGCCTGTGCGGTGGATTGTTCAACACCTTCGGTAATACTGCCGGCATCATTACTCCGATCGCGATCGGTTACATCTTGAAGGCGACAGGCTCGTTTAACTGGGCGCTCGTTTATGTGAGTGCGCACGCGGCGCTAGCCATCGCGAGCTACCTTTTAATCGTCGGCGAAATCAAGCGTGTGGAACTCAAGGCGAGCTGAACGCGATAACATTAAATTTATACCCTCCCCTTTTTTATGCATGCTCCGCTCGATCGAGATTTGCCCAGCGTGGTAACGATGCGCGTGGTTCCCGTCGCGGGCCACGATGGCATGTTGCTCAATCTTAGTGGTGCACACGGGCCATATTTCACGCGCAACATCGTCTTGCTCACGGATAATTCTGGCCGCACGGGCGTTGGTGAAGTGCCGGGCGGCGAGAAGATCCGCCAAACGCTAGAGGACGCGCGCGAGCTCGTCATCGGCCAGCCTATCGGGGCTAGTGCGGTGGTTATTGAGACTGTACGTGAGCGTTTCGGTGACCGCGATGCGGGCGGGCGCGGGCAGCAAACGTTTGATCTCCGTACGACGATCCACGCGATGACGGCCATCGAGGCCGCAATGCTTGATTTACACGGGCAACACCTGAACGTGCCGGTGGCGGCGTTGCTCGGCGTCGGCCAACAGCGCAAGTCGGTCGAGGTACTCGGTTATCTTTTCTACGTCGGTGATCGGGCGAAAACGGATCTAGCCTACTGCAGCGAACCCGAGGCGCGGGATGATTGGCTAAGGCTGCGTCACGATGTCGCTTTGACTACGCCCGAGATCGTGCGCCTGGCTGAGGCAGCGCAAGAGCGCTACGGTTTCAGTGATTTCAAACTTAAGGGCGGAGTTTGTCGGGGCGAAGAAGAAATCGAGGCGGTCACGGCGCTCGCGCAGCGGTTTCCGCATTCGCGCATCACGCTCGATCCCAATGGGGCTTGGTCGCTCGACGAAGCGGTGCGCCTCTGTCGCAGCAAAAACGAGGTGCTGGCCTACGCGGAAGACCCATGTGGCGCGGAGAAAGGATTTTCCGGCCGCGAGATCATGGCGGAGTTTCGCCGCGCGACGGGTTTGCCCACGGCTACAAATATGGTTGCCACGGATTGGCGTGAATTGGGCCACGCGCTGGCGTTGCAGGCGGTTGATATTCCGCTGGCCGATCCGCATTTTTGGACGATGCAAGGCTCGGTGCGTGTCGCCCAGGTGTGCGAGGAACGGGGGCTGATGTGGGGTTCGCACTCGAATAATCACTTCGATGTTTCCCTCGCGATGTTTACGCACGTCGCGGCAGCGGCTCCGGGGCGCGTGACGGCGATCGATACGCATTGGATCTGGCAAGACGGCCAACGCCTTACGCGCGAGCCGTTGGTAATCACGGAAGGTAAACTCACCGTGCCGGCGCGGCCGGGACTCGGGATCGAGATCGATCCGGTGCAACTGGACCAGGCGCACGAACTTTACCGGCGCGTCGGCGGCGGCGCGCGCGACGACACCGTGGCGATGCAGTATTTGATCCCTGATTGGAAATTTGAACCCAAGCGGCCGTGCTTGGTGCCGTAACACGCTTGTAAGTCAGTTTTTAGGCTTCGATCGAGAGTGGACTCCGCCGCAGTACCGGCCTCTTTAATTTTATCCTCGCTGCGGGAAAAGACCGCTGGAAAATAAGAAGCCTCTAATTGTATTTCAGTTAGCGGCTACCAAAACTGGCGGGATGGACGGGACTCGAACGGAAATCGCCCATCGAAGCTAAATCACGCGTTATCGCAGACTTAGTTGATTGTTAGTGTTTTAGAACAGGCAAATAGTCGCACTTACGTTTTCAGAAGTGAAGTCAAAAACACCATTTCTGGCAACCTTGTGGCAACCTAAAATCAGCGATCCGATCAAGCGGCTGATTCTGCCTCGCACGTGCCAATTCCGCAGGCGTGCCGGAGTGAGCTCAGCAGCGTTGTAGTGGGTTTCACCGCGAAGAAATCGTTCGCCGCACCTATGTCGCATCAGGAGATCGAACCGGTTTGACGACGAAAAGGCTTGAGCTTGGCCGAGGCTTTCATCTCTCCCACGACGAATTTGGTAAAGTCGGCAATCTCGCCTTGGACCGACGCTTTTTCCAGGGCCGCCATGTATTCGCTTCGCCGCTCTACCCGGATCACAGTCCAACTATGACCGCCGGATGCCAGCATGAGGTTCATGAGGAAACGGCCGATCCGTCCGTTGCCGTCAGAATAGGGGTGGATGAACACAAAGACGAAGTGACCGAGCACCGCGCGCACCGCTGCGGAGGGCTCTTTGGCGAGGGCGTCAAAGAGCGATTCCATTGAGGCCGGGACGGCTTCAACAGCAGGAGGGACGTGGTCCGAACCCCGAATAAACACCCGCCGCTCACGGTAGCCTGCGAGCGCGGACGCGGGCAGGATGTTGGCCTGCACAGATGGGCTGAATAGCGCGCGATACCAACTCTGCAGGTCACGATCCACGACCTTGCCCGGCGACCGGCCGCGCAGCACATCACCCAAACTGGAGAGCACCTGATTAAACGCTGCCCGATATCCCTTCGCCGCCATCGCGTTGATCTGTCCTTGATCTTCCGGGTTTTCGGTCGGATTCCACGCGCCGTCGGCGATGCGCTGAATCAGTTCCGGTGTGACCTGATAGCCTTCGATGGAAAGCGAATGATAGGCGTCATGCGTGTAGATTTCATTCACGCGTCGCAGATAGCGGAATTGATCCGGCATGGAGCGCGGCGGAGAGGGAAAATGCGCCAGTACGTCAGACCGCATTCGCGACCACATCGCTCCGATCCGTCCCGCATAGGGAGACGGCAAGACCGCCCCAACCGGCAGGCGGGCCGGTTCTGCAAACGGGTTCTGCGGTTTAATCGCGATCCCAGCGGCGAGTAGGTCTGCTTCCAAGCGGGTGGCCGATTCCGGCAAGCCGAGATGCCGCAAGCCACCGACCATGCGGCCGGCCGCAGAGACATTGACCTCGACGGCCAGCAAGGCCCGGGAAAGCTCCTCGACCCGCACCATGCGTAGCGCGAGTTCCGCACTGGTGGCGGACAGGGTAAAATAACTCGGAGTCGTGCGAATCAGCGCGAGTGCCAGAGGCATGACCTGCACGCCTTGCTTGGTCTCCGTCGTCACGGGCAGACTCTTGCGGTTGGGATAAAGCAGAATGGAACTGTTGTTGGGCAGCTTGAGGGTAAAAACACCACCGCGGGCCGTCAGCACAATCAACTGTTTCGGGATCTGCGTGCTCGCCGTCCAGAGGTCGAGAGAATGCTCCGGAGAAAGGCAGTAGCCCTGACCGTAGCGTTGCTGCAAATAGGCCGAGACGAAGGCCCAGAAATGGAGATGCCAGAACGTGCTGTCACCCGGCCGTGCCTGCGGTGTCGTCAGAGCATACCAACCCTTGATGATCTCCACGAGAAACCCTCGTTGCTGCAAAAGCGTGCGTTCCCGCCGGGCAATTTGCGCCGTGCGGAGGATATGGGCGGGCGCCGCGCCCTGCGCCCGGCGCAGGGCGTCTGCGAGGTCCCGTTGGGGATTGGTCGGCATTACTCCAAGGTGAAATACTTTGTTATCATGTCAAAAACTACTTTGGTATTACGCTCATTTTTACTTTGGTATTCTGCTGCTTCGCATCGGAGGCACCGGCAAGGAGGAACGCCGCAGGCTTAGTGTCCTTGCCGGCAACGGAGAGGCTGCAATTGAGGTTTGACTGCGGCGTACTCGACCCCGGCCCGCAGAAACCGGTCCCGAACAATCCCAACAATGGCGCACCTGTTGTCAGTGGCGTTGTCAGTTGGGTATTTTTGGACCAACAAAAAACCCGTTAACCACTTAAGGCTAACGGGTTTTAAAACTGGCGGGATGGACGGGACTCGAACCCGCGACCTTCTGCGTGACAGGCAGACGCTCTAACCAGCTGAGCTACCACCCCGTGGAAACGGGAAAGAGTTCGAAACGTAGAATTCGACTTAGGCAAGTCAAGCGCCTGTTTTTCGGCCAACGAAAAAGAACTATGGGGTTTGCCGCGTGCTCAATAATGCCACGCCGCCCGATTGGAGCTGGATGGAGCCCGCGCGGCGATGTGTCGGTCGATTTCGCGGAGTAATTCGACGTTGGTCATCGGCTGCCAACCATGACGCGAGGACGGTGGCCCATAGTGAAACGAGCCGGCATCGTGGGGATTTTGCGTGGTTTGCATGAACTCGTCGAGCAAGCGCACGGCGAAGTTGGAATAAAAACTATCCACCGCCGCCGCGTAGACGTAACCGA
>RGAX01000123.1 GCA_009919985.1 Opitutaceae bacterium | reverse complement strand
TCTCTGCGCGCTTTCGCGCCCTGAGTTTACACCCTTTTTTATGTCGTCCGGCTTTCTTTCCCCTTCACGTCCGTTCATCGCCCTCTGCGCCGTGCTCGTCACATTCAACGCACACGCGCAGACATCCACACCGATAGCTCCACCCACCCGCAGCGTCGCCGAGGGCCCATTTATACCCGCGCCCGCGCTCCCCGGCGGCATCGTCCTCGCGCTGTACCCGCCCGACTCCCCGCTTTTGAAACGCGAACGGCTTCACGAAGCTGAAAACTACAACAGCACCACCGGCGGTGTTGCTTCGGGCGGAAAAGTCCAAAGTACGCTCAACATCCACAACCCGAGCATCGAGGTTCATCTCGCGCCCGGCCGCACCAACACTGGTGCCGCCATCATCGTCATCGCCGGCGGTGGCCACAAAATCCTTTGGATCGGGCCCGAGGGCCACGACTTCGTCCCGTACTTCGCGCGGCACGACATCACCACGATCATTCTCCGCCACCGTCTGCGCATCGACGGTTACGACGCCAAAGTCGACGCCGTTAACGACGCCTTCCAAGCTGTGCGTGTCGTTCGCGCCCACGCCGCGCAATGGAAACTCGATCCAGCCAAGATCGGCCTCGTCGGATTCTCCGCCGGCGCCGAACTCTCGTCTCCTGCCGCACTTTTTTTCGACACCTTCACAGCAGCCAATAAAGCGGCCAACGATCCCTTAGCCCAAGTTTCCGCGCGGCCTGATTTTGTTGGTTTGATTTATCCCGGACCAACGCCGTTTGCAAAAGGTGCCACACCGGCAATTCCCGCCAATGTCCCGCCGTCTTTCATTGCTTCAGCTGGTTCAGGCGACCGTGGTCACGCGATTTGGGCCGAGGAATATTTCTCCGCCATGCTCCAGCGCGGCGTCCCGAATCTGGAAATGCACATCTACGGCCGCGGCGGCCACGGCGGCGGCCTCAAAGCCCGCGACGGCATTCCTTTCGGGACTTGGCCGGAGCGTTTTCTCGATTGGTTTCGCGACCTCGGATTCCTCGGTAAACCCGGCGTGCCCACCAAAGCCGCCGCCGAATCTGCCGCTTTTGCCGCGAAACCAGCGCTCTGATTTTTCAGCCGCCGCGCCCGAAAATCTGCGCAAAAACCAAGTTCGCGTTTGCGCAGCGACGGAGTCTGCAAACGCTCTGTGCGAGCAGCGGGAGTTAATCCGCCCGCGTCTGCTTATCTCTCATGCCCCACTCGACCGTCGCCGTCCGTTTTTTTGCGCTAGTGCTCATCACCTCTGCCTGCTCTGCCGCCACGCATGAGAAACTTGAGTTCAACCGCGACATCCGACCCATCCTTTCGGAAAACTGTTTCTACTGCCACGGTCAGGATGCCAATCACCGTGAAGGCAAACTCCGGCTCGACGAGCGCGACAACGCCACCCTCGACCGCGACGGTCACGTCGTAATCGCCCCAGGCCAACCCGACCAAAGCGAACTCATTTTTCGCCTCCTATCTAAAGACGAAGAAGAACAAATGCCGCCGCCGACGGCCAACAAGCACGTAACCCCCGAACAAATCGCGCTCATCCGCCGCTGGATCACCGAGGGTGCCACCTACGAAAAACATTGGGCCTTCACCCCGCCGCAACGCGCGCCGTTACCGCGCCTCAACGCCGCCTCCTGGCCGCGCACGCCGCTCGATCACTTCGTCCTCGCCCGCCTCGAAAAAGAAAAACTCTCCCCGTCGCCCGCTGCCGTGCCCGAGACTTGGCTGCGCCGCGTCAGCTTCGACCTCATCGGTCTTCCGCCCACGCCCGCCGAACTCGATGCTTTTACCTCTGAGGTGAAAAAAAGCGGCGACGCCGCGTACACCGCCGTCGCGGAACGGCTGCTCGCGTCGCAGCATTTCGGCGAACGCCAAGCCGTCGAATGGCTTGACGCCGCCCGCTACGCCGACACCCACGGATTTAATAACGACTCCTCGCGCAGCATGTGGCGTTGGCGCGATTGGGTGATCGACGCGTTCAACACCAATCTGCCTTACGACCGCTTCATTACCGAGCAGATCGCCGGCGACCTGTTACCCTCGCCCACCCTCGAGCAACGCATCGCCACCGGCTTCGCGCGCAACCACGTCATCAGTTCCGAAGGCGGCATCATCGACGAGGAATACCGCCTCGAATACGTCGCCGACCGCGTCCGTACCCTCAGCACCGCGTGGCTTGGACTCACGATGGAATGCGCCAAGTGCCACGACCACAAATTCGATCCGATCCGCCAAAAAGATTTTTACCAACTCACCGCGTTTTTTAACAACGTCCCCGAACACGGCGAAGACGGCCGCGTGGCCAACGCCGTCCCGATGATCCCCGCGCCCACGCGCGCCCAACAAGCCGAGCTCGCCACGCACGAGCGCCAACTCGCTGCCTTGGACGCCAAACTCCTCCCCGCCCGCGCCTCCTGGCGCTGGACTCCCGCTGATCACGCGCGCCTCGAAGCTCTGATCACCACAGCGCGCGCCACCGCCCAAAATCATCCCGGCGTCGCCTTGCTCGAAAATCCAGCCGCAACCACGGAAATTCTAGAAGCTGGCTGGCGAGCTGATCTCGAAAAACCGGCACCGACTATTCCCGCCGCAAAACTCGATTTCGCCTCTAAGACCGGCCAGTCGCTCGCTTTCTGGCTCAAACCCGACACCGACAATCCCCGCGACGTCGCACTGTTTTCCAACGTCAATCATCTGGGTTCGCCCGCCGATACCTCTTACGGCAAAGGTCGCGAAATTCGCCTCATCGACGGTGAGATCGAAGTCACCTTCAGCGATCGATTCCCAGTCTACGCGCTCATCGTGCGCTCAGTCGGTGCGGCGATTCAACCCGGCGATTGGCGCCACGTCGTGATCAGCTACACCGGCGGCCGCAGCTTCGCGAATCTGCGCTTTTTCATCGATGGCCAGGAACTGCCCACGCGCGTCCTCTACGACGGCGTTACCTCCGAACAGCCCAAGAAGGATTTCCTTATAGGCGCCGACAACGCGAAGGCCGGCGTGCGTTGGCGCGGCGCGCTCGAGGATGTCCGCGCTTTCGCGAGCGCACTCAATCCGGACGTAATCCACGCTCACTTTGCCGCCCACGCTCTTCCGCGCGCTCGGGCCCACGCCGACCTTGACACTGCCACAGCGCTCGAACGCACCTGGCTCAGCGCCGCGCTCAACTCCGCACCCGAACGCGATGCCGTCTGGACTTCTTACCTCGCGCTCCAGCGCACTCTGCCCACCACGATGGTGATGCAGGAACTCGCTCAACCGCGCCCAGCCTTCGTGCTTAATCGCGGCAACTACGACGCTCCCGGCGAGCGCGTAGAACCCGGCGTGCCTGAGACTTTGATCGCTCCTTGGCCAGCCGGCGCCCCGCGCAACCGCCTCGGACTCGCCCAATGGTTGACCCGCGCCGACCACCCGCTCGTCGCCCGCGTCGTCGTAAACCGTTTTTGGGCGCAGCTTTTTGGCACCGGCATCGTAAAAACCCTCGAAGACTTCGGATCCCAAAGCGAATGGCCCAGTCACCCCGAACTGCTCGACACGCTCGCCCGTGATTTCATCGACGGCGGCTGGGATGTGAAAGCCCTGCTAAAGACACTGGTCCTCTCCTCTACCTACCGCCAGTCCAGCGCCACCACACCCGAGCTCGTAGCACGCGATCCGGAAAATCGCCTCCTCGCCCACGGCCCCCGCGTGCGACTGCCCGCTGAGCTGATCCGCGACCAAGCTCTCGCCGTATCCGGTCTACTTTCCCAAAATCTTGGCGGCCCGAGCGTTTACCCCTATCAACCCGAAAAACTCTACGAAGGCATTGTCGTCGACGCGCCTTATCCAAGCACCAAATGGGGTGTGAGCACCGGGGCCGACTTGTATCGGCGCAGCCTATACACATTTTGGAAACGTACCATCCCGCACCCCGCAATGACGACCTTCGATTCGCCTGATCGTGAATTTTGTACCGTGCGTCGCGCTCGCACCAACACGCCCCTCCAAGCCCTCGCACTGTGGAACGAGCCTGGCTACCTTGAGGCCGCGCGCCAACTCGGTACGCGCATGTTGCGTGAAGGTGGCAGTGAAGATGGGGCCCGCGTCGCCTTTGCCTTCCGACTAGCAACCGGTCGCCGCCCAGAACCTAAGGAAACTCGCGTGCTCACGACCGCGCTCTCGCAACTGCGCACCGATTTCATCGCCCACGGCTCCGCGGCGCGATTTCCTCGTCAAGACCGGCCTGGGTCTGGGCACCGCCGCTCTCGCTCAATTGCTCGGCCGTGACGCGCTGGCGGCCGCTGAGCCCGCCGCTGGCCCCGTCTTGCCCCACGCCGCGGGCCTAGGTGGCCTGCCCGGTCTGCCTCATTTTGCACCCAAGGCCAAACGCGTCATCTGCCTCTTTCAATCCGGCGGACCGTCCCATCTCGATCTACTCGACGATAAACCCGTGCTGCGACAGCGCTTCAACGAAGATCTGCCCGACTCCATCCGCCGCGGCCAACGCATCACTGGCATGGTCGCCTCGCAAGCGCGCTTCGCCGTGCAACCCAGCAAGTGGGACTTTAAACCCGGTGGAAAAAGCGGCACCGTCATTAGCGACCTACTCCCGCACACCCGCAGCATCGCCGACGAGATTTGCGTCATCCGCTCGATGCACACGGAGGCGATCAACCACGATCCCGCGATCACGTTTTTCCAAAGCGGTAGTCAACTTCCCGGCCGCCCGAGCATGGGCGCTTGGACCGACTACGGCCTCGGCAAGATCAACGAAAACCTCCCGTCCTTCGTCGTGTTGCTCTCGGTCAACAAAGCCCGCTCCGGCCAAGGCCTGCTCGCGCGTCTTTGGGGCAGCGGCTTTCTCCCAAGCCAACATCAGGGCGTGCAATTCCGCGGTACCGGTGAGCCCGTGCTCTACCTCAACGATCCCGCTGGGCTCACCCGCGAACGCCGGCGCCTCATGCTCGACGGCATCGCCGATCTCAATCGCCAAAACCTTGCCCGCAGCGGCGACCCCGAGATCGAGACGCGCATCAGCCAATTTGAAATGGCCTACCGCATGCAACGCAGCGTGCCTGAGCTCATGGACCTAAAAGGCGAATCCGCCGCCACGATCGACAGCTACGGCGCCGACGTGAACGAGCCCGGTTCGTTTGCGCGCAACTGTCTCATCGCGCGCCGCCTCGCCGAGCGCGGCGTGCGTTTCATTCAACTCTACCACCGCGACTGGGATCACCACGGCGGCCTCGTCGAGCATCTGCCCAAGCTAGCCCTCGACGTCGACCAAGCCAGCGCCGCTCTGATCAAAGACCTCAAGCAACGCGGCCTCCTCGACGAGACGCTCGTCATCTGGGGCGGCGAATTCGGCCGCACGCCCTACGCACAAGGCGACGCCAACCGCGACAAATACGGCCGCGATCACCACGGTAAAGCCTTCTCCATCTGGATGGCCGGCGGCGGCATCAAAGGCGGCATGGCCCACGGCTCCACCGACGATTTCGGTTTCAACGTCGTCGATAAACCCGTCCACATTCACGACCTCCAAGCCACCATCATGCACTGCCTCGGCATCGACCACACGCGGCTCACCTTCAAATTCCAGGGCCGCCAATACCGGCTCACCGACGTCCACGGCGAAGTCGTCAAAGCCGTCCTCGCATGATCCACCGCGCTCGGTTTCTGGCTCTCGCCGTCACCGTCGCACTCGCGGTCGGCGCCCACGCCGCGAACCCGTTCTTCGCGATGGACAACATCGCTCGCGGCGGCCCCGACGTCGCGCCGGCCATGCTGCGCGAGCTTGGTTACGACGGCTACGGTGGCCGTGCCCTTGATGAAATCATGCCGCCCGCCGTCGCGGCTCAGGGCCTGAAATTTTTTAACGGCTACCACGTACTCGATCTCAATCCCGCACAACCCGCGCCCAACGCCAAACTCCGCGCCTGGCTCGTCGCGATGCGCGGAACCGACACCGTGCTCTGGCTCGCTCTTAACAAAATCTCCCGCGCCGACGGCTCGTTTTACTCGATCTCATCACCGGAAGCTGACGCCACCGTGATCGCACAACTTCGCGCTCTGGCCGAAGTCGCCCACGCCAATGGCGTCCGCATCGCGCTGTATCCGCATACTGGCTTCTGGCTCGCCCGCGTCGACGATGCGCTGCGCCTGGCCAACGCACTCGACCGCCCCGACGTTGGTGTCACGTTTAACCTCTGCCACTGGCTCAAAGTCGAAGGGGCCGAACGCGATCCCGTGCCCGTGCTGCGCGCCGCCCTCCCGCGCCTAATGTTTGTCACGATCAGCGGCGCCGACGCCGGCGACACTCGCGCGATGGGTTGGGAGCGCCTCATCCAACCGCTCGACGCCGGCACCTATGACCTCGCCGGTTTCGTCCGGACGCTCCAATCCATCAGCTACACCGGGCCCGTCGGATTCCAAGGCTACAACATCAAAGCCGAACCTCGCGAGGCCCTCGCCCGCAGCATGAGCGCATGGCGAAAGTTTAGCGCTCTTCCATAGATTAAGATGTAGCCGGGGTCGCCGATCCCGATCCGAATCTCCTTCGGCCCCGCACCCATGGAGTTCCTGGCGGAAGTCTTCGTCGTCTTACTCGAGATTTTAGGCGAGCTTCTGCTACCACTTCTCGTCGAGCTCGGTCAGGTAGAAGGGAGAGATTTTATGTAGCAAAATAGCTAATTTATGTTAGCAATATTGCTATGAGTATTCTCAACCTCGCCACGGAACCCGGCTCAGTTCAAATTACAGCAATCGAAAAAGGACTTCCCAGCAGCGCTCTTAACGAAATCGCCAGAATGCTGGGGCTACCCAAGGTTTTAATCATCACCAGTCTTCGACTCGTTCCCAGGACCATCACAGCCCGAGAAAAAGCTAAACAGCGGTTCAGCCTCGAAGAGTCGGAACGACTCCTGCGAATTTTGCGCGTTCACAAAATCGTCCGGGAGGTTTTTACATCTGATCACGCCGTAGCCGAATGGCTCAACACACCTGACCCCAGCTTGAACGACAAACCCCCCTTAAACATGCTCACAACGGGGATCGGGGCATCAAAGGTTGAAAACCTGGCCCTCGCCATGATCCACGGCGTTCCTCTGTGAGGACCTTTCGGATAGCATTTGGAACCTACGGGGATTCCGACAGGGAAACCCTCAGCGGGAGGAGTGGCTATTACGCCGACGGGCGCTGGCACTCCAAAGGAAGATATCTCGATTATACGGCAGAGAGCCGCTCTCTCGCCACGCTCGAACGTCTCGTGCATTATAAACGCTTCGATCACCTTGCGCCTCACTTCATCTACGCGATCGACATCCCAAACGAACATATAGACTCCGTTCTAGCCCTGCCCCGGGGATGGGATGGCCCCGACATTCTTCCCGACGCACAAGCGCTAGGAAACGCTTGGTGCGACCAAGAGAAAAGCTGTGCCTTTCGAGTGCCCTCCGCTGTCACCCCGGGCGAGTTCAACATTATGGTCAACACGCGGCATCCCTCCTGGAACTGGAAGTGGGTCGGGCCCAGAGCGGACTTCAAATTCGACTACCGAATCGCCGATCTCATCAAACGAGGGTAAAACGCTAAAAAAATAGAGAAAAGTCGCGGCGTCTCGCGATCATTAATGACTACGCCAAATTGAGCCAGCTTACGGGATGGTCTGGAACCAAACTAAAGGAACCAGATTATGAAAGGGAGGCCTCGAGCGGTGAGCCTGCAGAAATCCGAGTCCCCGGCGACTGGATACAGTTCTCCAGAACGAAGCCGGTCCGGCCTTCCTAAAAAAACTCACCCAAGCCTATGCGCAGGCAAACGGGAAGCTTTCCGGTCGTAGTGATTGCGCGCCCGAGATAATAAGCCCACCCTAATTTACTCGTTCCATGCGCTTCCTTCGACGCCTCCGCACCACTCTGATCATCCTGATTGCCCCGATCGCCTTCGCCCACGCGGCGACTCCCGCGCTCCCGCCCAAGGAAAATTTCCATCTCTTTCTTTTGATGCGAATAAAAATGGTTTGACGTCAGCAAGTTCGACGGCTCGCATGATTTGCTCTGCATGCGACTCCAATTCTTCCTCAAAAAACTCGCGG
>RGAX01000122.1 GCA_009919985.1 Opitutaceae bacterium | reverse complement strand
CTCCAGGCGGTCGCCTAAGTGGCTGGCTTCCTCGGCGGGGCGACCGATCGCGCCTTTCTCACCGATGAGAAACATGGGGTGATAGAGGTGCTCCTGCTTCGGGTCTTTAGAGCAGATCAGCATTTCGGCGTCAGGGTGGGCATTGCGGGCGAGTACGGTGGCTTGAAAGCCAACGTCGGGACGCGAAAATAGGGTCACTCCTTTGGCCCAAGTCAGCCCGCCGTCGGTGCTTTTCCACCAATTCACTTCGGCTTTGCCGTCGTGGTTTTGGGTGAGCAGGGCGCGCACGGTGAGGGGCGAATCGACGATGAAATCGCCGTCGCTGCCCTTGCTGTAATCGGCGCCGATTGAGGTGGGTTTTTGCCAGGTTTTACCGTCCCAACGGTAGTAGCGGATCTGGCCGGGGAAGCGGAAGAAAATGTGCGGATGGCCCTCGGCGTCGACGTGGCAGGAGCCATGGTTAGATTTTTCTGTGCCGGTGGCTTGGATGAGCGTGAGTTTATCGGCGGATTCTTTGGTCACGGGCATTTTCAGTGCAGCGCCTTGGACGTTGGTCCAAGAACCGTCGCGGCAATCCATGAGCATGTAATACGTGTTGTTGCGATGGGCGTTGTGGCCGGGGTTGGCGCACGGGTGGTAGACGTAGGAAGCGGTGATCGTGTCGCCCTTGCCTTGGTCGAACCAAGCGTACCAAGAGTCGTGGACGATGAGGCTGCCGGCGGCGGTCTTGTGTTTGATGACGGATACTTCGGGCGCAAAGGTACGGCCATCGTCGACGGATTTTTGATAAACCCAATCGCTGCGGTGCGAGCCGTGCCGGTAAAATAGGTATAAATCACCGTTACTCATTTTGACCCATTGGCTGTAGGTGCCGAAGGGGGAAATGTTCTCCAAAGTCTCCCAGGCGGAAATATCGCCAGGTTTTTTGGAGATGATGTGAATCTGTCGGCCTTTGCCGGGGGTGCCGAAGTTGTTTTCGCCGAACTTGGCTTCGCCGCCGTGGCCACCGAATATCAGATGGATGTAGCCTTGGCGGTCGACGATGAGCGCGGGGCGACCGTGGTTATCGAGTTCACCGGGATCGACCTGGTCAGGGGATTTGCCCATGGGATTTACACCGGCATGGACCGGACCGGTCCACTTGCCCGCAGCGTGATTATAGGCGGCAATGTAGGGGTCTTCGTGCGGACCGGAATAGGCAACGTAGGTCACCCCTTGGTAGTGTTCGGCGGCCGGATGCTGGAGCGTGCTGACGGGGTTACCGTAGCCGTTGTCGGAAAACTGCTCGACGTTGGTGGCACTGGCGAAACTGCGGCAGGCGAGCACAACGCTCAGAATCATAATGTAACGGTACAAACGAGTGCGTGGAGTCATAGAGATAAGCGACGCCTTATAGCGTGGTTAACGGTGGGCGAAAGTTAAAGACGTGAGGTCGGAGAACAAGATGCGAAGTTGCGCTCACAAGAAGCGTACAGTGCTTGTCGGGTTGAAGCTGGGTAAACAACAACCCCAAGGGCTAGGCGAGGGCTTGTCAGTCTCGCGTCTGTGCAAGCGTTGCGTGCCGGGCGCGTCCGGCGTCGAGCTGGAGCCTAATAAGGCTTCAGCTCGAGGTTTTATGGATCGCGGGAACCGCGGGGTAGAGGTAGATCCAGTTGCGCGAGCGCGTCGGCAAATAGGAGTCGGCGTTGCTCGGGACTCAGACCGGGTTCGAACACGGCGGTGTCGTAGTCCCGGTAACGTTGCCAGCCTTCTTGTTCGGCGAATTTTTGAGCGAAATGTTTAATGAGCCCATCGACGTCGGCGGCGGTGGCGTCGGCTTTGAGTTTGGTTTTAGCTACTTCGAGTAAGGATTTTTGAATAACGTCTTTCTCGCGGTTAAGAGCGGCGACGCGGCGGGATTGATCGGCGTTAAAAGGAACGAGTTCCGCGCGGAGGGCTGTGACTTTGACTTCTTCGGCGCGCGAGGAACGTCGGTTGGAGACGATTTCGATGCCGTAAGAATCGCCGAGGCGGATGTATTCGACGCGATTTTCGGGGAAGGCGGCTTTAATCGCGGCGAATTTTTCCACAAGAGTGCGTTGAAGGGATTGTTTTTCGCGCAGAAAGCTGGCGATGCGGTTGTTGAGTGATTCGGAGATGATGGGGACGGCGGGGCGAGAGGCGCGGGGATGAATTTCGATTTGGGCGAGGGCGGGGGCTTGTTCCTCTGCGAGGGCGCGGAAGGCTTTGGTGCGGTTGAAACTGAAGAAGGCGCGGTCGTTTTTATAGATTGCGTTGCGCAGGGTGGATTTGAGTTGGGTCTTGGCGGCTTGGTAGCCGTCGATTTTGGCGGTGATTTCCGGCGAAAGATCGTCGGGCAAGCGGATCCGCGCGGTCTCTGGCGTGAAGAAAAAATAGGGCTTTGGCGCATCCAGGCTTAGGTCAGCGGTGGGTTCGGTTAGGGGTTGGTCCAGTTCCATGGCGAGTTCGCGCAAGAGCCGGCGCTGGGCTGGGGAGAGTCCGGCGGCGAAAAAAGCGGAAGCTCGGATGACTTTGAATTCGTCAATGCGCGATTCGTAGCGGAGGTCGTCGCCGAGGGCCCAGGTGCGGTTGTCATTCCAGTCAGCTCCACTCTGGAAGAAGGAGCCGTTGACCAGGTTTTCGCGGAAGGCTTCAGCTTCGATTTCGAGGGCAGCGAGGATTGGAGTTTGTTGCGTGGCGAATTCTTGGAGGGTGCGTGCGCGCGCGGTGGGTTCGGCGTCGCGCACAGCGGTGAGTTTGGCGTGCAGTTCGATCAGTTGGGCGGAGCGTGTGGCTTGATAGGCGTCGAGGCGTGTGCGTTGTTTTTTGGAGAGATCTTCGCGGTGCAAGTGAGCGCTCAGGGGCGCGTAGAAAGGCTCCCCTACATAAGGGAGCAGTTGCGGTAGCTGGGTCTCTGGTTGGCTAAGGCCGTAGCGTCGGAACAGTAAAATGGGACCTCCGAGAGGAGGAGGCGTGGGCGGAAAAAAAATGAAGGTCGCTAGCGGGGCGTAGTAATGACTAGTCGTGCTGAAACTTGGGTTACTGAAGCCACTATTGTAGTTCGAAGAATTGTAATTGGGGTAGTACTCAACCCGTTCGTTGTAGATCGGTTGATTGGTGTAGGCGGCCGTGGGTGGTGGAGTCGGCTCTGCTGGAGTGGGCGTCGCGGGTGCGTTTGCGTGGACGGAGCACAGGGCGAAGGCTAAGTTTAAAAAGAGCGCGGCGATGATGGATAATCTAGCGCGGCAGCACCGAAGATTAGGGGTTATATTCATGGCGGCAGGGGAGGGGAATAGAAACCTGTTTAAGAAGCTAAACAGTTTCTCATATGTTGAAGCTAACGACACGTTAACGTCTCCTTTCGCTGGTTTTTTGCAAGTTGGATCTATCGATCAAAAACAATCCAGCAATCAGCCCACAGTTCCGACGCGCAAATTGGTCGTTGGCTTTAACGCGAGGATTTGGGCGAGAACTCGGTCGCTCAAAATTCAGTTTAGTTGGGCGCAGGGTCTAAACCTTCCCGCGCAAGAGCAGCCAAACAAAACCGATACGCTCACGTACCGCCGCAGTGCTGCGCTCCAGAGATTCGACGCTCCAACTATATTCGCTCCAAGATGCGTTGGGATTAGGTCGTGCCGTATAAGCCGTAGGGCAGGATAGAACCTTAAAACCCACGGCGCGAAATAATGCGGTCGCGCGCGGCAAATGCCAAGCAGTGGTCACTAGGGCAATCGGCGCGGGTCCAATTAACTCACTTAGCGCCTTTGCCTCGTCCTCGGTGTCGCGTACGTTTTCGATGCGCAGAATCCGATCCGGTTCGACCCCTAGTTGGACTGCGACGCGTCCTAGTACAGCTGCGTGGCTCGGATATCCTGGTTCGCCGCCGCCGGACAAGACGAGCCGCGCCTCTGGTAAAACTTTTAACAAACGCACGCCCTCGACGAGACGAGCTAAGCCGGCGGAATAGAGTTGATTGTTAGCCGAGAATCCAGGCGCGTCACTATGGCCGCTGCCAAGCACCACCACGTACCTACAGCGCGCTAGATCGGGTGGCACACTTTGGCCTACGATCAGTTCCGGAATCGGGGGGAACGTGGACTCGATGGGTCGCACGAGGGCTACACTCACCATTTTATTGCCGAATAACACCAATAAGATCACACCCGTGACCAACAGCCCACGGGCCAGTCGAGCTCGCCGCGTAAACATTAATAAAATCAATCCTGCTGTGAGTAGCGTCAGGCAAAAACGCAGCGGCATCAGCCAGAACGAAATGAATTTCTTTAACTCGAACATGCATCAAGCAAAGTCGCCGTGCTTGGAACGGCGAGCTCCGAGCGTTGCGCTGGAGTTTTTTCAAACAAGGCTGCTTAAGCCGAGATTGACCCCATCACGGTCGAGAATATCCATTCTCAGTTCTAGTTTTGACTGATTTATTTTGATTTTTATGAAATTTCGGCATCGCCCCGATGCTAGTAACTCTCTGTTTTAATCTTTCATTCTCCCCCATGAAAAAACCCCTGTTCGCTACTCTCGCCTTCCTCGCTGTCGCTGCTCTGGCCTCGGCGGCTGATACTTATCAAATCGCCGTCATCCCCAAAGGTACGACCCATGAATTCTGGAAATCCATTCACGCGGGCGCCGAGAAGGCGAAGGTCGAACTCGCCGCTCAAGGCATCGCTGTAAACATCATCTGGAAAGGCCCGTTGAAGGAAGATGACCGTGAGCAACAAATCCAAGTCGTAGAAAACTTCGTCGGCCGCCGTGTCGACGGCATCGTGCTCGCGCCCCTCGACAATAAAGCGCTCGTTGCGCCGGTCGAAACCGCGCGCCGCGGAAAAATCCCTGTCGTCATCATCGACTCAGCCCTCGCCAGCAAGGCTATCACCAGCTACGTCTCGACCGATAATCGCGAAGGCGGCCGTATTGCTGCGCGTAATCTCGGACGCCTCATCGGCGGCAAGGGCAATGTCATCATGCTCCGCCTCGCTGTCGGCTCCGCCAGTACCGAGGAACGCGAGGAAGGTTTCCTCGAAGTCATGAAGAAAGATTTTCCCGCTGTGCGCCTCCTCTCGACCGATCAACACGCGGGCGTCACCCGAGACACGGCCAAACAAGTTTCGGAAAATTTGATCAGTCGCTACGGCCGAGAAGTCACCGGTGTTTATACCTGCAACGAATCCACCACCGCGGGCATGTTGCTTGCCCTCCGCGATGCCGGTCTGGCGGGGAAGGTTAAATTTGTCGGCTTCGACTCAGGTGAAACCCTCAATGCTGGTCTCAAGTCGGGCGATATCGACGGCCTCGTCGTACAAAATCCCATGAACATGGGCTACCTCGGAGTGAAGACCGTCGTCGCGGCGATCCGTGGTGAAAAAGTCCCAGTGCAGATCGACACGGGCGTAGGCTTCGTCACCAAGGCCAATTTCAACGATCCCGCTATGGCCGAGATCGTGAATCCGCCGCTAAGCAAATATCTCAAGTAATCGGCTGGGCTACGGCTCGGGTACCGTCCCGAGCCCGCGCCTTCGTGGCACTCGCTGTAATTTAAAAAACCTCTTGGAATCCACTTTGTCCTGATGTCTGCCGTACGCCTCCGCCTCGACGGCATCCAGAAATCTTTTGGCGCCACGCGCGCCTTAAAACGTGTGTCGCTAGAGATCGCGCCGGGTGAAGTCCATGCATTGATCGGCGAGAATGGAGCTGGTAAAAGTACACTCATGAAAGTGCTTAGCGGCGCCCACCGGGCCGACGCGGGTACGATGCAGTTGAGCGGAGTGGCATATGAACCGGAAAATCCTCACGACGCGCGCCTCAAAGGCGTCGCGATGATTTACCAAGAGCTCAACCTCGCTCTGCATCTTAGCGCGCAGGAAAATATTCTTCTCGGGGCTGAATCCACGCGACTGGGTTGGGTGGATGGACGTTCCTCGCGGGCCCGCGCGCAGGCTGCGCTCGCTCAACTCGGCCACGAAGGACTCGATCTCGATCGGGCGGCGGGCGAGTTTTCTATCGCTGAGCAACAGATCATCGAAATCGCCCGCGCCCTGCTGATTCAGCCCCAAGTGCTCATCATGGATGAGCCAACCAGCAGCCTTACGCAGGCGGATACGGAAAAACTTTTCGCAACAATCCACCGCCTTCGTAAACAAGGCGTGAGTGTGATCTACATTAGTCATTTTCTCGAAGAATGCCGCCAGATCGCGGATCGTTACACTGTGCTCAAAGATGGTGAAACCGTCGGCACTGGTTTCATGTCCGAGGCGAGTCTCGATCACCTTGTGACGCTCATGACGGGACGAGAGGTTAAAGATCTTTATCCGCGCACTGCGCACGCGCCCGGTGCGGTGGTAATCGAGGTAAAGGCCGCAGCCAGTGAACCACGTTTAAAACGCGCCACGCTGCAAATTCGGGCCGGCGAAGTTTTCGGGCTCGGGGGTTTGATTGGCGCCGGGCGTACCGATCTGTTGCGGGCGATTTTTGGTTTAGATGAATTAGCCGCTGGCGAAGTCTGCGTCGTGGGCGCTCCCGCAAGTATGAGCGGCCCGCGTGAGCGCTGGTTGCAGGGCATCGGCTTTCTCAGCGAGAATCGCAAGGAAGAGGGCCTCATGTTGAACCAATCCATCGCCGACAACCTCACGCTCACAAAGATGAATCGCTTGGGTCGTTGGGGTTGGATCAATGGCCCGCGTCAGCGCGCTGTCGCTCAGCGTTGGGTCGATGAACTGCGCGTGAAATGCCAGGACTCCGGGCAAACGATTGGGCAACTCTCGGGCGGTAACCAACAGAAAGTGGCTTTGGCTCGCTTGCTGGAACACCCCGCCCGAATTTTCCTGCTCGATGAACCGACGCGCGGCATTGACGTCGGTAGCAAAGCGCAAATTTACCAACTTGTAAGTGAGCTTGCCGCGGCGGGTAAAGCAGTGGTCGTCGTGAGCTCGTATTTGCCTGAATTGCTCGGTCTGTGTGATACGATTGGCGTCATGTGCCGTGGCGAATTGCTGGCAGTGCGGCCGCGCGGTGATTGGACCGAGGCCGAGATCATGCGCGTGGCAACCGGTAGTGCGGGCTAATTTTTCTGATGAAAGCTGTTTTAAAAAAATCCCTCGCCAAAGGCGGCCCGTTTATCGGGCTCATTCTTGTGATCGTGTTGTTCTCGATTCCTGCGGAGACGCGCGAGTTTTTCCTGACGTATAATAATTTCAAAATTATTTTTACGCAGACAGTGATCGTGGCTATCGGTGCGCTCGGGATGACGATGATTATTGTAAGTGGTGGCATTGATCTGTCCGTCGGATCGAGTATCGCGCTCACCAGTGTGACTGGGGCGATGTTGATCCAGCGCGGTTGGGCACCATTTCCGGTGTTGCTAGCCACGGTAGGGACGGGGGCCTTGATCGGACTTTTGAATGGTGCGGCCATCGCTGGGCTGCGGATGACGCCTTTTATTATTACGCTCGGCTCTTTGGGCGTGGCGCGTGGTACGGCCAAGTGGATGGCGGATAACCAGACGGTTAATTACGACAGTTCTCCCATCAATGGTTGGATGACGACGGTCGACCCATTTAGCCGTGCGTTGCCCACGGGTGTGTGGGTTGCCCTATTGCTCGCTATGCTTACTGCGTTGGTGCTGCGCAACACGGTATTCGGCCGCCATATTTTTGCCCTGGGCTCCAATGAAGCCACGGCGCGTCTTTGCGGCATCACCACGACACGTTTGAAAATAACGATCTACGCGCTCGCTGGAGCGTTCTTCGGTTTAGCCGGGCTTTTTCAGCTCTCTCGTTTGCGCCAGGGCGATCCGACGGTCGCGGTGGGACTCGAATTGGATATCATCGCTTCAGTGATCATCGGCGGGGCGAGTTTGAATGGCGGGGTCGGTACCATTTTGGGTTCAATGATCGGAGCCTTAATTATGGCGGTGTTGCGCAACG
This sequence comes from Opitutaceae bacterium, assembly GCA_009919985.1. Taxonomy (GTDB): domain Bacteria; phylum Verrucomicrobiota; class Verrucomicrobiia; order Opitutales; family Opitutaceae; genus Tous-C4FEB. Next base: position 222 of record RGAX01000122.1, on the reverse strand, counting down.
GTTCGCAGCAAATGGGTTGGCCGACTTATTTTCAGGAAATCATTATTGGTTTGGTGATCATCGTGGCGGTGTTCCTCGATCGGTTGCGTCAGGGTCGTCAGACCTGAGTGTGCCTCGCCCGTCTAAGCCCGGGCAAATTCGAACTGGGCCTTGACAGGGTGAAGGCAGCTCGCGAATTTCTTCCCCTCTGCACGGCGGCCATAGCTCAGTTGGTTAGAGCAC
>RGAX01000121.1 GCA_009919985.1 Opitutaceae bacterium | reverse complement strand
GCCGATTGGTCCGGCTGGGTGCAAGAACGCGGTGCATATTTTGGCACCGCCTGGGGCCCCGCTTTCACCCCGCTGCTCGCCTGCAACGACGCCGGCGAGGCCCCGCAAAAGGGCGCACTCCTGGTCGCCCGCCACGGCAAGGGTTACTACGTTTACACGGGCCTCGGCTTTTTTCGCCAACTTCCCGCCGGTGTTCCCGGCGCCTACCGCCTCTTCGCCAATTTAATTTCTCTTGGGAAATGAAAACCCCCTCCAATCCGCCCCCACCCACCGATGACGCTCCGGGCGTCCCCGGTTTCCGCACCTGGCGCGGCGTCTACCTTTTTGTGCTCGCCGTGTTCATCGTTGTGGTGATCGCGCTCACCTTCTTCACCCGCGCTTACGCATGAACCTGCTTGATTGGCTCGTACTTCTTAGCGCGGTCGTCGGTGTCGCGGCCTACGGCACATGGCGCACGCGCCACACCGACAACCTCAACACCTACCTCAAAGGCAATAGCACGACGAAGTGGGGCACTATCGGCCTCTCTGTCATGGCCACGCAGGCGAGCACGATCACGTACCTCTCGCTCCCCGGCCAAGCCACGGAGAACGGCATCGCTTTCATCCAAAACTATTTCGGCCTGCCGCTCGCGCTCATTGTAGTGTGCGCCGTATTTCTGCCCATCTACCGAAAGCTTGGTGTCTACACCGCTTACGAATATCTTGGTCAACGCTTTGATCGTAAAACTCGGCTGCTTGGTGCCGGCATTTTCGTATTTCAACGCGGGCTTCAAGCCGGGATCACCATCTACGCGCCTGCGATCATCCTTTCGACAGTGCTTGGTTGGCGACTGGATCTCACCATTGTCTGCACCGGGCTGCTCGCCATTGTTTACACTGTCACCGGTGGCAGCGCAGCCGTGAACCTCACGCAAAAATGGCAGATGGGCGTTATCTTCGGCGGGATGTTAACCGCCTTCGTCATTTTGCTCACGAAACTGCCCCCTGACGCGCTCCCTATTGCGGGCGCCCTCGGCAAACTCCAGGCCGTTGATTATAACCCGGACCTTAAAGTCCGCTACACCGTGTGGAGCGGTGTACTCGGTGGATTTTTTCTTTCACTTTCCTACTTCGGCACCGATCAGTCGCAGGTCCAGCGCTACATCGGCGGTGCACGTCTACGCGAAGGCCGTCTCGGATTGATGTTCAACGCGCTGCTAAAAATTCCGATGCAGTTGTTCATCGTGATCCTCGGTGCGTTACTCTTCGTTTTCTACCAGTTCCAGCCGCAAGCGCCGGTTGTGTACAACCAGACGCAGTGGCAACGCCAACTCAGCGGCCCCGAAGCCGCGAGTTTCCGCGCGCTCGAGGAAAAATACGCCACGCTGCACACTGCGAAACAGGAAAAAATTCGCGTTTGGGCCACCGCGCAAAATGCCACTGATGCCGCCGTCACCGCCGAGGCGCGCCGCGATATGCTCGAGGCGCAAAATGCCGCCAACGCCGTGCGCAAAGAGGCCCGCACCGCGCTGCAAGCGGCCGATCCGACCACCAAAAAAACTAAAGACTCCGACTTCGTCTTCATTCATTTTATCCTCACGCAACTCCCGCACGGCATCATCGGACTGTTGCTCGCCGTGATGTTTGCCTCGGCCCTTTCGTCCAAGGCCGGCGAGCTCAACGCCTTAGGGACTACGAGCACAATCGACCTGTGGCGCACGTTCCGCCCACTCGCCGCCCACGACGAAGCTCGCAACGTCCGTGCGGCCAAGGCCTTCACGGCTTTTTGGGGGCTCTTCGCCATCGGCTTCGCGCTGTTTGTGAGCTTCGCGGAAAATCTGATCGAGGCGCTCAACATCGTCGCCTCCATTTTTTATCCCGCGCTGCTTGGTGTGTTCGTCGTGGCGTTCTTTTTGAAACACGTGAAAGGCACCGCCGTCTTCTGGGCCGCGCTCGCCGCGCAAACCGTCGTTATCGCCATCTTCTTTGTTGGCAAAGTCTACCCGGCTCGCGAGATCGGCTATCTTTGGCTCAATCCAATCGGCTGTTTCATGTGCGTTTTTTTCGCTGTCATACTCCAGGCGCTATTGCCACAGAACGCCTCGCAACCGGCGTAAACTTCACGCGATTGCAAACGCCTCGCATCCAGCGGCGCCACTATTTTCTCGAAACCGCATCCAAGAACTGCCGTGGTGCGTAGCTATTTTATCACCATGAACCTACGCCCCCTACTCTTCACTTTTTTGACCGCCAGCCTTACCGCCGTCGGATTTGCTCAACCCTCCAGCGTGACTTTCCGTCCGGCTTTGATCGATACGTTTGCTAGCAGTTACTCGTATTCGGGCGCCGGTGACTTCAAGCGCGGAGCCACCAAGATCGACGGCATCAGCATGAGCCGCTTTGAATTCAGCGCCGCCGGCCGGGTACCCATCGCCCAAGGCACGTTGTTCAATCCTGGCGTAGCTTACTCGCATACCACCATCGAGACGCCCGACAATACTGCACTGCCTAAGACGGTGCAGGAATTCTCGCTCAATCTTGGCGTCCGTGGCCTCTTCAGCAAAGAATGGGCCTACCTCGTCGCGCTGCGCCCTGGAATCTACGGCGATTTTGAAAAAATTGGCTCCAAAAGCTTCAACGCTCCGCTCTTCCTAGCCACGTTTTACGTGCCTAATTCCTACCTCACTTGGATCTTTGGCGTGACCGCCAATGCCTTCAACAATCGGCCCGTACTACCGGTTCTCGGTCTGCGGTTAAAATTGGCGCAGGATCTTCAACTTGACGTCGGCTTCCCGCGCACGGGCCTGTCCTACGCCTTGAATTCTGACCTCACCCTGCGCGGCGGCTTAAGTGCCTTCGGCGGCAATTACCGCATCACCAAAAACCTCGGCGTCCCCGCCCCTGGGGTCCAAAGCCTCAACAACACCTACCTCGACATCACTGAAGTCCGCGGGGGCTTGGGTGCGACTTACAAAATCGCCGCCAACTTAGAAATCGAAGCCGATTTCGGCTACACGCTGATGCGCCGTTTCGAATTCCCTGATCGTAACTATCGGCTCAAAGGCGATAACGTCACGTGGGTGAGCGTTGCGCTGAACACCCGCTTCTAAACGACCCAAGCAAGCGGAGGCGGCGTTGAAAAAATCACGCCGCGAATTTGCGTAGGTATTTTAGCGCGACTTCAAATTCGTGTGGCAGAGGCGCAGCGATTTTCAGCGGCTCCTTCGTTGTCGGGTGTTTGACCGTTAACTCGCTTGCGTGGAGCGCGAGGCGCGCGATCAGCGGCTTCTCGTCCTCGCGGCCTTTGTAGCCACGCTTGAGCCCGGAGAGCAGTAATTTCACTTCGGGGTCGCCGTAGAACACATCGTTCAAGATCGGCGCGCCCGCTGCGGCCAAGTGCACGCGGATCTGGTGCGTGCGGCCTGTGAGCGGCCGGCACTCGACCCACGCGAAGCGACCGAAGTTTTCCAACACGCGAAACTCCGTCACACTGGCTTTACCGCCGCGGCCTTTGAAGATGCGCATGCGGCCCGGCTGGCGCTCATCTTCGCCGAGCGCCTGTTCCATCGTGAACTCCGGCGGCAGACCGCCGTCTGGCCCGCGCACGGCTTTTACGACTTTCATTGCGCGCTCCGGCGGCAACACCACGACCAGCGCGAGGTAAGTCTTAAGCACCGTCTTCGATTGAAACTGACCGCTGAGATAATCCAGCGCCTCCTTTGATTTTGAGCACAACACCACGCCGCTCGTATCGGCGTCGAGCCGGTGCACGTTGGCGACGCCGTGGCCGAACTTGTCGTGCACGAGGCCCATCATGTTTTCGCGTTTTTTGTCCCAACGATCGGGTGCGATCAACATTCCGCTCGGTTTATCGAACGCGATGAAGGTCTCGTCTTGTTGGAGAATCGGCGGAAGCGGCATGGGCGAACTCCAGTGCGGCCGCCCGGACCCGCCCTCGCAACCTGAAAACCCGTGGGCACCCCGCCAGTCGACGCAGGCAGGCCTTTTAACCGAATAGCTCTCCTGCACTGCGATGGGTTACGCTAAGGTTTCACCCACGCAACATTTGGGTGACGCCGCCGCTTTGATTTTGCCACCGCCGGCGCTGCGGCCGCGTGGTAAAACCATGCCCGCGCTCACTCTTTCGCCTGCGTTGTCGGTGTTAGCCGCCTTTACGCGGTTTACCCCGCCGCAACCTCTGCACACCTTCCTGCGCACAACCGGCTACAAAATTCGTCCGCCAAGGCCGCTGCCATATTCCCCGCTTCAATCGCCAGCAAGAGATGCGATTTTGACCCATACCGCCACCGGACCGCATCGATTGGCCACGCTGCTTTGTGAAAAAAGACCCGGGCCCGTTCCCACGATCGTCCTTGGCGGCTTTGTACCTGACGCGACTGAACAAGTTTTTCTAATCCGCGGCTTTTTGTTAAAACATGGTTCGGTGTATTACCTGAACTATCCGCGCACGGGTTTCTCGCTCGATCTTTTGTGCGCACAACTCGACGACCTCGTTGAAGAAATCAACACGCTGCACGGTCAACGCCCTGTGCTTTTTGGCGTGAGTTTCGGCGCAGGCCTCATGCTAGAATGGCTTCGCCGGGGCCGCGTCGCGGGCCGCTCGCCCGCCCTCGCTGGCACGGTGCTGATTAGCCCGGTTGCTTGCACCGAGGATATCGTTGCCCCCGATGAGGTCAAACCCAGCACACTTCTGGGGCGCGCGCTCAAACCATTGTTGGACACCGAGGCGGGCCAAGTTGCCCCAGGGATCATTGAAAAATCCCGCGTCATCTTCACCAAGATGTTTGAAGCGGGCGCCCAGAACAAGGCCTCGCTTCGGGCCCTCATGACCGGCGATGAACTGCGTCACCTCCATACTCATGTGATCCAAGCGATTCAGAGCGTCGATTTTGCCGGTGCCTGCGAGCGATTGGCGGCGTTACGGCAACTCCCGACTCTTTCCGCGTGGGATGGGGGGCCACGGCCGCTAAGCAGCGCCCCGGCGCTCATACTTTACGCTGAGAAAGAAGGGGCCGTACTTCACGAGCGCTCGCCGACGCGCGCCGCGCTTGGGACCACCTTGTCCGCCTTTTTTCCACAAGGGACGCATCGCATCGTCTCCGGCGGAAAAAGTCCCGTACAACACGCCTCGCTTATTTTTCACTACTTTCAATTCCTGCCCCACATCACCGCGTTTTACCGTGGGTTAAAAACGCACCCGGTCCACCGCGCGGCGTGAAATCCAGCGCAAATATTCTCAAGCACTTGCCGTTCTTTTTTTCAGGCACCTCATGCCGATCTTACCCAAGAGCCTGATCACCCTCGGCACCGGTTTGCTGACTGCCCGCACCGCTCGCCGGCTGCGTCGCAGCGAGCGAGCCCTTAGCGAGCAAGCGAGCGCCCTCGCTCACCTCACCACGCGTTTTGCTAAGACCTCATTTTGGCGCGAGGCCGGGATCCGCCAAAAACTCGACTACGCCACGTTTCAAACCCTCGCGCCACCCCGTACCTACGAGCATTTCACCGCTCCGATTGAGCGCATGAAACGCGGCGAAGCGGACGTGCTCTGGCCCGGTCGCTGCGCCCGCCTACGCCGGTGATCTTAGCGGGATCACCGCTTTAAATTTGCCCGGCTGGGTCGAGCATCACCTCTACGAACCCGGCACGGCGATTGCCCAACTCGCCGATTGGCCGGCCAAAATCGCCGCCATCGCGGCCCGCACGGCCCCCCGCGATATTTCGCTGCTCGCCGGCATCCCGAGCTGGGTCCTGATCCTCGCCGAAGCGCTCCGCCAACAACGTCCCGCCATCCGCCACCTCCAAGACCTCTGGCCTCATTTTGAGTGCTTCATCCACGGCGGGGTCCCGCTCGCCCCGTTCGCCGAGGAGCTCCGGGCCGCGCTCGGCCCGAGCGTCAATTTCCACGAGGTTTATCCTGCCTCCGAAGCCTTCATCGCCACGCAAGACGCCGAGCCCGCGGCCGGCCTGCGGCTCATGACCCACGCGGGGATTTTCTACGAATTTCTCCCGATGAGCGATTTCGACGAGCCCAACCTCGCCGCGCTCGGCCCCAAGACTGTCCCGCTTGCCGGCGTGAAAACGGGCGTCGATTACGCGCTACTGCTCACCACGCCGGGCGGACTCGCTCGCTATGTTATTGGTGACGTCGTGCGCTTCATCTCCACCACCCCGCCCCGCCTCATTTACGTCGGCCGCACCCAACTCCAACTTAGTGCTTTCGGCGAACACGTCATCGAAAAAGAAATCACCGATGCCCTCACCACCGTCTGCCAACGCCACCGTTGGAGTCCGGTTAATTTTCACGTCGCCCCGATTTTCGCTCACGCCGCCAGCGGACAAAACCGCGGCCGCCACGAATGGTGGATCGAACTCAAAGTCGGCTCCACTCAAGCCCCCGACCCCGTTGTTCTAGCCCAGGAGCTCGACGTCGAACTCCAACGCCTCAATGAGGACTACGAAGCCAAACGCCAAGGCGGCGGCCTCGAAACTCCCCTGGTGCGCCTGGTCCCTCCGCGCGTGTTTGAACACTGGCTGCGCCAACACGGCAAATGGGGCGGCCAGAGTAAAACCCCGCGCTGCCGCAGCGACCGCCTGATCGCCGACGCCCTCGCGCCGCTCCACCACGACTAAATCCCGCGGTACGCACCCCCGCCCGTGCGGCTTGATTTCGGCCCGCGTGTTAAAAAATTCCTGATAATACCCTAAACTCCGTCGCTGGCATGGTCGTTGCTAATGGTACAGGCGTACTACCCATGCAGGGTTTTGGGTAGCGTAAGCTGGTGAAAGCCGGCACAGAAAAAAAGTGGGCCCGGCGTTAAGGGGTTATCGCCGGGCCCTTCCTTTTGGCCGGCTGCCGCGATCTGCGCTCGGCTCAGGTCACGACCAACACGATCGCGACCACCATCAGCGCCGCGCCCACTAACCGCCGCCCCAGCACCGCCGTCCCGAGTTTGCCTTCCGTGTTACCAAAGTAATGCCCCGCCACGCGCACGAGCACCACGCTCCAAAGCCCGCGTGAACTGAACACGATGTTCACGGCGGTCGCATCACCCCAATGCCCGAGCGTACTTAAAATCCCCGCGTTGGTGGCCGCCATCACGATCGAACCCAGCAACAACCACCGCCAAGCCACCCGCGAAATCTCCCCTAAGCCCGCGCGAAAAAACGGTATAAACCCGAACGATAACACGCCCATTGCCGTCATCATCATCGGTAAATAGCGCGCCAGTCCCATCGCCGGCACCCACTTCGCCGCAAGTATATCATTTAGCGAAAATAGCCACGCGCCCACCAAGGTCCATGTCACGCTGAAGCCGAGTCGCCGGTGTTGCCCGCCGCGCCCCAGCCCGAGTAACGCCACCGCGACGGCACCCAAACCCGCCGCGATCCACCACGGCAGTGGTATCCTCTGCCCGAGCAACAGGCTGCTCATCAGTGCCACCCACACCGATTTTGTGCCCATCACGGGTGTGGTCACCGAAACATCACCGCGACTGATCGCCAAAAATAGACACAACTGCGCCAACATAAACAGGGCGCCCGTCACCACCGGTTGCCACCACACCGCGGCCAGGGAACCGACCACAGGCTCCCGCCAAAACCACAGCGGCATAAACGCGAGCGCCGCTACGCCATTGGCCACGAACGTCGAACGCCATACGCCCGCCCCGTGCTCGGTCGCGCACTTTAAGCACAACGCGCCCACCACGTAGGTGAACCCACACAGGAGCGGAATTAGCAGATGAACCGGAAAATGCACCCGCCTAAGCTGCCAGGACGCACCGCGCCCGCCACTAAAATTCCAACGCGGCGAGGCGCGTTACTTATTTTTTAACACCGCCAAGAGGCGCTGTTCGTATTCTTCGGTGGGCTCGGAGCCGACTTTGCGGTCACGAATTTGGCCGGCGCGATCGATAATAAAGGTCGTCGGAATCGCATCCATTCCGCCAAACGCCGCCGAGATTTCGTCATCTCCCATCACGATTAGATAATTGATTCCGAATTTTTCCATGAACGGCTTCACGACCGCGGGGCCTTTTTGATCGAGCGAGACGCCGATGATCACGAGCCCGTCTTTGCCGTATTTTTTCTGCAGCTCGATGTAGCCGGGAATTTCTGCGCGGCAGGGCGGACACCAGGTCGCCCAAAAATCCACCACCACGACC
>RGAX01000013.1 GCA_009919985.1 Opitutaceae bacterium | reverse complement strand
TAAATTAACGGCAAATTCTTCAGAGTCCGCGGCGATCTGTTGCCAGCCAGCGAGATTGAAATCGCTTTCGTCGGTATCGCGGGAGGTGGTGTTAAAGAGCGTGACCGCGAGCAGGCAGAGTGCAGCTGTGGCGGCGCTCACTGCGAAAATACTGAGTAAGGACGGTACGGCTTCGGCTCCAGCGCGAGCAGCGCGGACGACGCGGTCGGCGAAGCCGGGGCGAAGTTGGGCGGAGGCGTGGCGCTGGAGTTGTTCCCAGGCGCGGGTTTCAGTTTTCATGAGGGGATTGATAATGTTCTCGGAGGTGTTCGCGAGCGCGATGTAAGCGGGCTTTTACCGCGGCGACGCTGGAGCGCAGGGTGACTGCGATCTCGGCGTGGCTGCGGCCTTCTTGGACAAGGGCGAGCAAAGCGCGGTCTTGGGGGCGGAGTTGATCAAGCGCGTGGCGCAGGGCGTCGAGCTCCTCGGAACCGACTGCGCCAGAGGGTTCGGGAACGTTTTCGTGTTCGGGAGCGAAGGGGGTGAAAATCCGGCGGAGTTTCTGGCGACGCAGGTGATCGATGCAGGTGTTGCGCGCCAGACGGAACAGCCAGGATTCAAACTGCGCCGGCGCTTGTAAGCGATCGATCGCACGAACCATTTTGATAAAAATGAGCTGGGCGATGTCTTCGATGGAGTCGCTGCGGCCGATGATCGCATAAACAAAACCGGCCACGCGGTGCTGGTAAGCCAAGATGAGCTCGCGCTGAGCGTCCGGTTCGCCGCGTTGTGCGCGGAGAATAAGTTCGACCGGAGGTGTCGGTTGCGAGGGTTCCATGCCGTGTTCATTGCGTTACCTTAGCCAGACGCTGGGCGACAACTAAGGATACGCAGCATTGCGATGAGGGGGTAGGAGCAGTGAGGCAATCTTTCCCTCGCAGACAATTTGGCAACCAAGCGCACCGCGCTATCCAGGGGCCCCTTATTACGGGTGAAACGCCGGCGCCAAGGCTCATCGCCCGAGCATGCGGACTCGCCGATCTTTTCGCGGAAACTGTAGCGTGACCACCGTTCCGATACTTTCCTTACTTTCAATGCCTACCTGGCCGCCGTGTTCTCGCATGATGCGCTGGACGATCATGAGGCCGAGGCCGTGGCCGTCGGGCTTGGTGGTGTGATAAGGCTGAAAGAGGCGCACAAGGTCCTCCTGTTTGATTCCGCTGCCGCTGTCGCCGAAGAGTAAGTATACCGATTCGTCGTCGGCCCGAGCACGAATCTTAAGCCGGCCGCCGGGTTGCATGGCGTCCATAGCATTTTTATTAATATTAAAAAAGACCTGCTTGAGTTGATTGCGGTCGGCCATGACTGGGGGCAAATCGGCGAGTGCATCGGCTTCCACCGCGATACGCCGATCGGAAAATTCCCGATGTTGGAATTTCAGTACCTCCGTTAAGACTTCAGCCAGATGTAAGTGAATTAAGCGGGTTACCCAATTCGTGGGCGACTCCTGCAGCCAGGAGAAGAATCGAGGAGGTGCGCTCATCCTCGAGTTGTTGCGCGGTGGTTTGTTTGTCGCGCGTGACGTCAGTGAGAATGACCGCGAAACGGCGTGCATCCCCCCGCCCTTCCCCGCGAAACGGCACCATATATAAACGCACCGTGCGGTGCTCGGGATAAGTCAGCTCAAACTCACGCGTAACGACGGGCAAAGCCGCCGCGGTGTCGTCTTCGAGTGCCGCCCCCAACGAAGGCCGCAGTCCGGGTACGAGCCGCCAGAGGATCTGGCCCGCGAGTTCGTCTTCGCCGATACCAATGAGGCGATGCGCGGCGTCGTTGGCGTAGTCGATTTCGCCATCGAGTGTGATTACGAGCACGCCTTCTTGAAGCGTGTTAAAAATCTCCTCGAACAACCCACGTTCACGCGCGAGGCGTTGGACCAAATTAGCCAGGTTGACGGAGTCGAGGGTGTCGAGACGCCCGAGCACCCGATCAAGCGAGGAGTTTTTCTTTCCGGCCATTTTGGGATGAACTTGGTGAAGGAGGTGGCGTCGGTCAACGACGTGACCACAGCCCGGCGCAGAGGTTAGGCGCCGAGAAAATCCATCTGCGTGGGGTCCACGCGACTGGACATGAGTTTACGCAGAAACATCTCGCGGTGCTGCGGTGTGCGCCCGAGACGCAACACCGCTTCGCGATGTTCTTCGGTGCCGTAGCCTTTGTGCGCGGCGAAACCGTAGCCGGGAAAATCGTGCTCGAGCTCATTCATGAGTCGGTCGCGCGTGACCTTGGCGATGATCGAGGCCATCGCGATGCAAAGGGAACGCCCATCCCCGGAAACAACGCCGGTGTGCGGATAGGGAAAATTGCGCAAGGGTAGCCCGTCGATCAACACGCGCGAGGAGACCGTCGGTTGAAACGTCGCGAGCTCTTCGGGTGCGGAAAAAAGATCGGGCTCGATTTTGTGTTCAAACGCGCCGGGCGGATAAATACCCTCGAGAGCGCGGCGCATGGCAATTTTAGTCGCGCCGAGGATGTTGAATTGCGCGATTTCGGTGACATCAGCCGTACCAAAATGCGCATGGATTTTTCCCTCGGCGGCGAGTGCTTCGAAGTCGATCCAGAGTAAGTCGCGCTCGGCAGCCGTGAGCTGTTTGGAATCATTAATGCGGCGGGCGTTGGTATCAGCCCAGCGGCTATCGAGAAATTCACGTGTCACGAGCACAGCGCCCGCCACAACCGGACCAGCGAGCGCGCCGCGTCCGGCTTCATCGACGCCGATGAGGCTGGATACGCCTTCGATTTGCTTGAGATCAAAGCCGCGAAGTTGGCGTCGTTTAGACATGCTCGATTAAACGAATAAATGGAAGTGTCGCGGTCGCACGAATCCTCACCACTCCATCTTGGGGGGCGGTGGTTTGAGCGGGAGTTCGTCCAGTTTACCGGCGGCGGACACAACCTCGTAGGCGGTGCGAAAGTGCAGTTTGGCGTAGTCGCCGAGGGCGCGCGTGCCGAATTTCTGCATGATCTGATCGGCCTGGATTTTGACGAGCGGCCCCGCGCCTTTTTGGAGTTTTTCGCCGAACTGCTTCGAAAGCGCGTGCATGGCGCGGATAAACTCGGCGCGGGCAACGACCGAGGCGGCGGCGACGACAGGGTCCGATTCGGCCTTGGTGCGCATCCGGAGCTCGAAATTTTGCACGCCCTTTTTAGTGAGTTCGCGCTGCACGAGCGGCTGTTCGGTGAATTGGTCGAGCAAGCCCCAAGGCACAGACCTCTTAGCGAGCGCGTCACCGAGGGCGGTCGCGTGTTGCCAGGCGAGGAGGCGGTTGAGGTTGGCGCCCGGGCGACCCATCAGCTCGTTGTAGCGCGCCATGGTGCGACAGTAGCAAACTTCGACAACAACGCCCTTGGTCTCGCGGATGATGGCGTCGAGGCGGATGATCTGCGTATCAACGATTTTTTTAGAATCTTGCACGCCAGCTTCGCGCCAAGCCTCGATCATGGCTTTGTCGGCAATTACCGTAGCAGCGACAACGGGACCGAAAAAATCACCTTTGCCGCTCTCGTCGAGACCAGCGTGCGCTTCAAACCAATCGGGGTGGAGCACCTCATCGTAGCCGAGTTTCGCCGCCATGGTGATTTCCGGCTCGAGCGTCATCGTGACAAACTCCTCGGTGCCCTTGCCAGCGATGACCACGACCTTGCGCTTGTCGTAAGCAGTAACGTTCACATCGGTGCCGCGAAAGGCGAACCGCGCGTAGGGTACCTCAAATGGCTCCCATTGGCGGGCCACGCAGAGCGCACGTAGCTTATCCATCTGCACATCGTCGAGCTTGATGGTGTAAGTACTGAGCTTTTTAGGTTTTTCCTCGGCAGATTCTCCGCGCTTGGCCATGAGACCACCGAGTGTCACAAAAAATACGCCGATGACACGCAAAACTTCCGCGCCCCAAAATGCCGCCGCCCTTAAGGCTCGCCGCGCCGAATTTTCCGCCGCCCTGCTTGAATGGTACCAGCGTCACGCCCGCGTATTGCCGTGGCGGGAAACCCCGTCTCTGTACAAGACCGTCGTAAGCGAATTCATGCTGCAACAAACGCAGGTGAAAACAGTCCTCCCCTACTTCGCGCGTTGGCAGGCCGAACTACCGAGTTTTGCCGCGCTCGCCGCCGCCTCTGAGGCGCGCGTGCTCAAGCTCTGGGAAGGGCTCGGGTATTATTCGCGCGCACGCAACTTACACCGACTCGCCCAAGCGGTCACGGCCCGGCCAGCACTGCCGCGAACGCCGGAGGAGTGGCGTGAATTGCCCGGAGTGGGTCCCTATACAGCCGCGGCGATCACGAGTATTACCTTCGGCGCCCCCGTAGCCTGCGTGGACGGTAACGTCGTGCGCATCCTAGCCCGACTCACCGCCGACGCCACGGAGTTTCGCGATAGTAGCAGCGCCGCCAAAGCCCTCACCTCACTCGCGGACAACCTCGTATCTGCTGATCGCGCCGGGGACCACAATCAGGCCATGATGGAACTGGGTGCGACGGTGTGCACACGACAAAATCCGGCCTGCCTGATGTGTCCGGTCCGGCATTTTTGCGCCGCCACCAAGCAGGGCGAACCGCACGCGTTTCCCCGTCTTGCGCCCAAGCAAATCGAGCATCGCTCTGTCACGCGACTGTGGTGCCAACGCGACGGGGCGCTGTTGCTGCATCGCGCCGCCGCCGAGGCCCGCCGGCTCGCCTTACAGCATGAACTCCCGAGCGCAGCGCACCTCGGGCTCACCGAGGTGGCCGCCGCCAAAGGCACGTTGTTGGCCACGAAAAAACGGGGCATCACGCGTTACCGCATTACAGAGTCGATTTACACCTGCGCCGCACCTCGAGGGAAGCTCGCTGACGAACTAGTCTGGGTCCCTCTTCCAGAATTATCCTCGATCACCCTCTCTGGCCCGCACCGGCGCTGGATCACCGAGATCATTGAGCGCGCCTAAAGCATGCCTCTAGCCCACAAAAAAACCGCCATCCGGAATTAACCAGAAGGCGGTTTAGGAAAAGATGATGCGATTGTTAGTCGGCGTGGCGGCGGCGGAGCATCGCGGTGAAGGCCATGACCTTCTCGCGGCGACGGCGCTTTTCGCACGGCTTCTCAAAGTAACGCTTGGCGCGGGTGCCCTTGATGATGTTCTCGCGCTCGAGCTTCTTCTTCATGCGACGGATCGCACGGTCGATGGGCTCGTTTTTGCGGATTTTGATTTCGATAGACATGCTCGGGAGACGGTTGGTGAAGGGAAAAGGGTGTTAACAAGCCAAGCCGCCTCGCTCGCGTCAATGGCTTTTTTCCGGCCCTATTGCCCGTGATTTACCCGACACGATTTGCGGCAATTTAGGCTTTCGCCTTGCACGCGCCCCACCCGCCCCTTGCCTTGCGCTATTGTGTCGTCCGCTGATCAGAACTTCGTCCATCTTCATGTCCATTCGGACTACAGTCTGCTAGACGGAGCCTGCCGTATTGACCGGCTGATGGACCGCGCAGTGGCCCTCGGCATGCCAGCCCTAGCCCTCACCGATCACGGCAATCTATTTGGCGCCATTGATTTCTACAACACGGCCAAGTCCAAAGGCATCAAACCGCTAGTCGGCTGCGAACTTTACTTGGTCGAAACTTCCCGCCTGGAAAAACACGGCCGATCCGACGACGAGGGCAAAAGCATCTTTCATCTTGGCCTGCTCGCGAAAAACCTCACCGGGTATCAAAACCTCCTCAAACTGGTCTCCGACGCCCATTTGAAGGGGTTTTATTATAAACCGCGCACTGATCTAGAAACTCTCGCCAAGTACGCCAATGGCCTGATCGGCTTCACCGGCTGCCTCGCCTCGCTCGTCCCCCAGCACCTGCTTCACGACCGCGAGGAGGAAGCCCGTAAAGCTTGCGCTCGTTTCGTCGATATTTTCGGGCGCGAAAACTACTTCGTCGAAATCCAGGATCACGGCATCCCCGAGCAGCTCAAAATTATCCCCGGTCTTCTCAAGCTCGCCGAGGAGTTCAACCTTAAGGTCATTGCCACCAACGACGTTCACTACGTCAACGCCAGCGATGCCGGCCCCCACGATGCGATGCTCTGCATCCAAACCGGCGCCAAGATTGAGGAGGAGAAGCGCATGAAGTTCTCCGGCCAGGAATTCTATCTGAAGTCCCGCGCCGAGATGGAAAAACTCTTCATTGAGGTCCCCGAATCCATCACCAACACCCAGCTTGTCGCTGAGATGTGCGAGCTCACCATCCCTTTTCCGAAGGGCAGCGAACGCTATCCCAAATACCCCCTCCCGATCGAAGTCTCCGCCAAGACCGACCGCTCCGGCTACCTCAAAGATCTCTGCATCGCTGGCCTGCGGCGCCGCTACGGCCTCGATTACGCTTCGCCAGCAACCCACACCGATCCTGTTCTCGGCAAAACGCTCGTCGAACGACTCGATTTTGAACTCAGCATCATTAGCAAAACCGGCTTCATCGACTACTTTCTAGTGGTCTGGGACTTTATCGACTGGGCCCGTAAACACGATATCCCTGTCGGCCCAGGCCGCGGCTCCGGCGCCGGCTGTCTGGTCGCCTACCTACTCGCGATCACCAACCTCGACCCGCTCCGCTTCAAGCTGCTTTTTGAGCGTTTCCTGAATCCTGAACGCGTATCCCCGCCTGACTTCGACATCGACTTTTGCATGCGCCGGCGCGGCCAAGTGATCGACTACGTCCGCGAAAAATATGGTAAAGACTGCGTAGCCAACATTATCACCTACGGCACCCTCGGTGCCAAAATGGTCATCCGCGACATCTCGCGTGTCCACAACCTTGCCTACGCTGACGCCGATCGTCTGGCCAAGATGATCCCCGACGAGCTCAACATCACACTCGAGGACGCCGTCAAGAAATCTACCGAGCTACGCGACGAAATCGCCCGCAACCCCGTTGCCAAAAAAATCTTCGACCAAGCCCGCGTCCTGGAGGGCATGGTCCGCAACACCGGCAAACACGCCGCCGGTATCATCATTACCGACCGCCCCCTCGATGAATTCGTCCCGCTGACGCTTCAGGAAGAGGATGTGACCGTGCAGTTCGACATGAATGCCGTCGGCAAACTCGGGCTGCTGAAGATGGACTTCCTCGGGCTAAAGACGCTCACCGTCATCGCCGACGCCGTGGATAACATTCGTCGCACCGCCGACCCTAAATTCGACATCGAAGCCATCTCGCTCGAAGACGCGAAGACTTTTGCCCTGCTCAACTCCGGCCGCACCACGGGCGTCTTCCAGCTTGAATCCGGCGGCATGCAAAACCTCTGCCGCCAGATTAGCCTTTCCACGATCGACGAGATTGTCGCCCTCATCGCCCTTTACCGGCCCGGCCCGATGGAGTGGATTCCTGACTACGTCCGCGGTAAAAAAGACCCTAGCACCGTCACCTACCCGCACAAACTGCTCGAGGAAGTCTGCCGCGAGACCTATGGCATCATGGTCTATCAAGAGCAGGTTATGGAGGCTGCCAAGATCATCGCCGGCTACACTCTCGGTGGCGCCGACATGCTGCGCCGCGCCATGGGTAAAAAAGATGCTGAGGCCATGGCCAAGGAGCGGACCAAATTCGTCGAAGGCGCCCAACGCGTGAACCAAATCGACGAAAAAACCGCCAACTCGATCTTCGACATCCTCAATAAGTTCGCGGGCTACGGTTTCAACAAATCCCACTCCGCCGCTTACGCGATTCTGAGCTACCAGACCGGTTTCCTCAAAGCTAACTACCCGGTCCAATTCATGGCCGCCATGCTCAGCTCCGAATTGGGCAATTCTGAAAAAGTCTCCCACTTCGTCGCTGAATGCGAAGCCATGGGCCTCAAAGTCCTCGGGCCCGACGTCAACGAATCCCGCGAGATGTTCACACCCGTCGGCGAAAAAATCCGCTTCGGTCTGGCCGGAGTCAAAGGCGTAGGCGAACTCGCCGCACAGAAAATTATCGCCGAACGCGACGCCAAAGGCCCCTACGGCTCTTTCGACGATTTCATCTCCCGCGTCGATGGCCGCGCTATTAACAAGCGCGTCCTCGAACACCTTGCCAAGACCGGCGCCTTCGATTTCAGCGGCGCCCTGCGCAAAAAAATCTTCGATAGCATCGACGGCGCCATGGCCACCGCCGCCAACAACGCCCGCGACCGAGCCGCCGGCCAACACAGTTTCATGGACATGCTCGCCGAACCCGCCTCGGCGAAAAAAGCCCCCGCCTTAGCCTCTCGCACGGCGCTTCCCACCGCGCCCGGCACCGCCGACCTGGACGACTTTACCTCGGCTGAGCGCCTTATTTTTGAAAAAGAGCTCCTAGGTTTCTACGTCACCGGCCATCCGATGAACGTCTACGCGGGCATCACCGAAGCCCTCGACACGTTCGCTGTCGACGACCTCCTTAAGCAGGGCGATCGCATCGAATTCCGCTTGGCCGGCATCATCAGCAACATCGTCAAACGCCTCTCCAAAAAAGATAACCGCCCCTGGGCTGCCTTCACGCTCGCCACCAAAAACGCCTCCGTCGCCCTCAATCTCTTTGCCGACGGGTACGCCGCTTACGGCGCCATCTTGGCCGAAAACGCCCCTGTCCTCGTGCTTGGCAACATCATTACCGGCACCGAAGGCCCGCGCATCAACGTCAAGGAATGCTACCCGCTCGACACCGAAGTCACGCGCCTGGTCAAAAAAGTCACCTGGCTTCTGCACCCCGCGCACCCCGAGTTACCCGCCTTTCTGCGCCTCTTGCGCGAAACGCTTAATAAACAGGTCGGCGACACCCGCGTCGAATTCGCCTTTATGTTCGAGAAACACGTCGCCCCCCACGCGGAAGCGAGCACCGCGCTCACATGGAAACTTAACGGTGCAACCTTCCAGCAACTCCGCGCCCACCCCGCCGTCGCTGGCGTCCAACTGCAGACGCGCGCCCTCGAACTCAAGAACGACCGCAAGTGGTCGAAAAAGTCTTAATCCCGACTTTTGGGGAAATAACGTTTCCCCTTTGGCCCAGTTTCGTGTGTCTGGTGGTGACACATGATCGACCAGGCCCTGCTCAACCACGCCGCCGGCGTGCTCAAAACCATTTCGGCCGACCAACGCGCCGACACCGCTCTGCGTTTTTACTTCGAGACGCATCGCTACCTCCAGCCGCCCGCCCGTCGCGTCATCAGCCACACGGTGTTCGTCTATTTCCGTTGGCTGCAGTGGCTCGACGAAAAAGCTTCCCCGCAAAAACGCCTCGAACAAGCCGTCACCTTCCACGAGCGCTTCACGGCCGATCCCAAGTCGATCAAACCCGAAGCCCTCGCCGCTTTGGCTGTCCCCGCTTGGTTAAAAACGGAGATGGATATCCCCGCTGATTACCTGCGCCAGCTCCAACGCGACCCAACCCTCTGGCTCCGCGCCCGCCCCGGCCGCGCTGCCGGCCTCGCCAAATCGCTCTTCGCCGCCGAAACCACGCCGCGCGCGCCCGACGCCGTGCGCTTCACTGGCGTCTCCGATCTATTCAAAACCGAACAATTTAAGACCGGCGAATTCGAGATCCAAGATCTCGCCTCCCAACTTGTGAGCGTCGCCGCCGCACCCACGCCTGGTGAAACGTGGTGGGACGCCTGCGCCGGTGAAGGCGGCAAAACCCTCCACCTCGCCGATCTCATGATGAACAAAGGCGTCGTCTGGGCTACCGACCGCAACGAAAAGCGCATCGACACCCTCAAACGCCGCGCCGGCCGCGCCAAACTTTTCAACTACCGCACCGCCTTCTGGGACGGCTCTGCCCGCCTCCCCACCAAAACCAAATTTGACGGCATCCTTCTGGACGCCCCCTGCAGCGGCATCGGCACCTGGCAACGCAACCCCCACGCGCGATGGACCACCACCCCCGCCGACGTGACCGAACTCGCCGCCACGCAACTCGCGATGCTCAACCACCTGGTCGGTTCACTCAAACCCGGCGGTCGTCTGGTCTAATCGGTCTGCACACTCACTCGCAGCGAGACCACCGCCGTCACCGCCGCTTTTAGCGCCGCGCACCCCGAGTTGGAACCACTCCCGCTCACCGGCCTCGGTTCCCCGCACGCCGAACTCGCGCTCCTCCCGCACGAGCTCAACGCCAACGGCATGTTTATCGCCACGTGGCTGCGCAAAAAATAACCGCCGCCACCGTCTGCGACGACTTCAACGACCCCGTCGCCGTCATCCATTACGCGCGCGCCGCGCACCACCTCGGCCTATGGGCTTCGGAACGCACGCTGATCGAGCGCTATTTTACCGATCCCACCTCCCCGCTGCTTGAGGCCGGCTGCGGTGCCGGCCGGGCCACCCTCGGGCTGTGGGACGCTGGCTACCAAAACCTCACCGCCTTCGACTTCGCCACCGAGCTCCTCGACCAAGCCCGCAGCCTCGCCGCCGAACGCACCGCCGGAGCCATCCGCTTTGTCCACGCCGATGCCACCGCCCTAAAAAAGTGTCATCTAATAGGTGACACTGCCTACGGGGGGGCCCTGTTTCTGTTTAATGGTTTGATGCAAATTCCTGGTCGAGAAAACCGCCGCGCTGCTTTGCGCGGGCTGCATGAACTTTGCCGGCCAGGCGCACCCTTGTTGTTCACGACCCACGATCGTGAACAAAACCAAGTCGAACGTGCTCTCTGGCGCCTCGAGGCCCTCCGCTGGGAACGCGGCGAACAAGATCCGCGTCTGCTTGAATTCGGCGACCGTTATTTTGAAGAAGCAGGCACCGGCCGCACGTTCATGCACTTGCCCGACCGCACCGAAATCCTCGCCGATCTCGTCGCGAGCGGCTGGACACACACCTACGATGCACTCCGCAAAGTCGTCGCCAAAGAATCCCGCGCCGTCCGCGATTTCTCAGATGAGTGCCGTTTTTGGGTCGCGCACAAAATTTAGCTTCCGTCCTTTTTTTAACTACGGGTAAATCTATCCATGCTTCGACACCTACCCCTCGTCCTGTTTGCCATACTCGCGTTTACTGCGAGCTTAGTCGCTACGCCCACCGCGAAAACCACCGAGCCCGAATACCCCAAACTGGGTCCTGATCTCTACGACCCAAAATCCGACGGCAACGCCCAGATCGCCACCGCCCTCATCACCGCCAAAACAGAAAAGAAAAACGTCCTGCTCATGTTCGGCGCCAATTGGTGCATCTGGTGTCGCCGGCTCGACCGTACTTTTGCGAGCGAACCCAAAATCGCCGCCGCGCTAAAAGAAAATTACGTCCTAGTGCTCATCGATTCCAACTGGCGCAACGGGACCAAACGCAACGAAGACCTCAACCTGCGCTACGGCAATCCACTCAAAGAAGGCCTTCCCGTACTCGTCGTCCTCGACACCGCCGGCCAGCAACTCACGACTCAGGAAACCGGCGCCCTCGAAGACGGCGGCTCCGCCCACGATCCGGCCAAGGTCAGCGCCTTCCTCGCCCGCTGGGCACCTAAGCGTTAAAGTAATGGCATACTTTGCTGTGCTTTTGATCAAACTGATGCCTGATTGAAATCACTGCATCAGATGATGTGATGCAGTGAGATGAAGACTACTCTGGACATAGACGAAGCTATTCTTAACGCGGCCAAGAATATTGCTGAGACCACGAATAGCACAGCCGGAGAGGTGATATCTCAACTCGCAAGAAAAGGTCTCACTGCGAGCTCTACCCAAGGCTTCCGAAATGAATCGGGATTTCCTGTCTTCTCAGTACCGGTTGAAGCCGAATCTTTTACCTCCTCTACCGTAAAATCAATTCTCTCAAAAGAAGGTCTATGAGCAAGAATTGCGCGATTGCACGATAATCGGCAAATGTCTGATGAATGCCGCTAATTCGTTTTGGTCTACGAATAGCATAGATCATCACCACACTTGCTACGTCCTTTGCTCGGTCTAGCGTCGAAAATCATGCTCGCCGCCTTCAACGATCGCCAGTGGCTCTGGCTCTCCGCTGGTTTTTATTTCGCGGGTTTCCTGCTAGGCACGTGGTCGCTAGTGCGTCGCGGCCGTCCGTCTGGCGTGTTAGTCTACGCGCTCATCGCCGTCGGCTACGGTCTCCAACTCGTCGGCCTCGGCCTCCGCGGAAAAGCCGTCGGGGGCTGTCCATTGGGCAATACGTTTGAACTGTTTCAATTCACCGCCTGGTCCGCGATTTCGCTCTATCTGGTGATCGGCGTAGCGTTTCGCTCAAGCGTACTCGGTTATTTTACGGCCAGTCTCGCTGCCTCGCTCACCTTTTTATCACTCGCCATCCCCGCGTGGGACAGCGGACGCCGCCTGCGCTTATTCGGCCACAATCCCTGGATCGAACTCCACGCTGCGCTTGCGCTCTTTAGCTACGGGGTTTTTGCCCTGCTCGCGCTGACCTCTCTCATGTTGTTGCTGCGGCATTTTTCCCTAAAATCCAAAAACCTCGGCGGACTCTTTTCATTTCTCCCTTCGATGGTCGATCTCGACCAAATCGGTCTGCGCCTGCTCTCAACGGGCGTGGTTTTACTCGCCGCTTCACTCGCTGTCGGCGCCAACTACTGGCTGCGCGATCCCGCCAGTGCCAGCATCGGCAAACTCATCATCACGGTCGCCGTGTGGCTCGCCGCTAGTATGGCGCTTATCCTGCGCCTGCGCGGACGCCTCCTCGCGAAACGTTTCGCTTGGACCGGGCTACTCCTCTTCGCCGCCGCCCTACTTTCGCTGTGGCCGATTGATTCCAGCCGCCAAGCACTCACTGTCCCGTCGGCACCGGCCACTGTTCCGGCCCGACCATGAGCAGCCCCGGATTTTTCCTCCTAGGCACCACGCACCAGCGCGCGCCGCTCGCCGTACGCGAAAAGCTCGCCCTCGATGACGAGGCATCCGCCGGGCTGCAAACTGAGCTCGCCACCATCGCCGGCCTGCGCGAGTTGACCATTCTCAACACCTGTAACCGTATCGAATTTTACGGTGTTGCCGATACGCCCGATATCATTGCTCGCCTCGAAGCCGTGTACTGCGCGCGCCAATGTTTCTCAGCCGAGGAATTTGCCTCATTTCGTCTGAGTCTAGCCGGCCGAGACGCGATCCAACATCTCTTCGAAGTCGCTACCGGCCTCGACTCGCAGATGCTCGGCGAGACCGAAATTTTTGGCCAAGTTAAAGCCGCGTACGCGACCGCCCAAACTCGCCAATCCACTGGTCCCGTCCTCAACCGCGTTTTCCAAAAAACCTTTCAGGCTGCCAAATACGTACGCACGCAGACCGCGATTACCGTAGGACAAGTCAGCATAGCTAATGTAGCGGTTGATCTTGCGCACAATATTTTCGGCGACCTCAAGGCCACGCGTATTTTACTGCTCGGCGCGGGTGATATTGGTGAAAAAACCGCTAAGGCTTTCCAAAGCCGAGGCGCTGCTTCGCTCACAGTTGCCAGTCGTAGCTTTGAGCGCGCGATGGAACTCGCCACTGCATTCGGTGCGAGCGCCATGCCCTTCGACCAACGCGAAGTGCGCCTCGCTGAATTCGATGTCGTCGTCGGCTCCACCGCCGCGCCCGAAACGGTAGTCTCCGTCGAGGCCGTCGCCAGCGCCCTCCGCAAACGCCCCGCTCGTCCGCTCTTCTTTATCGATCTCGCCTTGCCGCGTGACATCGAAGCGGGTGTCGCCGACCTCGAAAACGCATTCCTCTACAACCTAGACGACCTCGCTAAAATCGCCGAATCCCATCGCGTCGCTCGTCTCGCCGAAGTCGAACGCGCCCGCGCCATGCTCACGGAAAAATCCGCCGCGCTCTGGCAACAAGTCTCGGCCCAAGGCGCTCCTCAGGCGCCCCCACTCGCCGCTGGAAAACCCGCCGTTTCGCCGGCTTGAGCGCACTCAATCTCCGCCCAGTTGGCGGTGCAACCACGCCGCCGCGGTGCCGCCCGTCGGGCGACTCAACAAGACTCGTAAACGTGCCGCGCGCTCCATCGTTTGTGCCCGACGAGCCGGATCGTTTAAGCCTGCGGCAATCTGCTCAGCCAAGGCCTGCGGCGTCGCCGCGCCTTGAATAAATTCAGGGTACATCGGTTCATTCAGCAGCAGATTCGCGATGCCGAGATATTTGATTTTCACGAGCATCCGTCCGAGCAGGTACGTTAAAACATTCGCCCGATAAGCGATCGCACCTGGAATTCCCGCAAGCGCGCAATGCATCGACATCGTCCCACTCGAAGTGAGCACCGCCGACGCCGCTACTGGCATGCCCGTAGGCACCATCTGCAATTCCACCGGCGGCTGCGCCGCGCGTAGGATCTTTAAAATATCATCACTAGGATAAAGCACTGTCGCCGGACGGCCCGCGCCAGCCCGATAAAATTTTGCATATCCCGCCAGCAACACCGGAAAAATCCGTGCCACGGCTTGCTTACGGCTGCCCGGCAGCAAAAGCACCGGTCCCGCCGGATCGTAACTCACTGGCGCCGCATAATCTGGCGCGAGAAACGGATGCCCCACAAATTCAACCGGCAGCGCGGTGTCCGCATAGCAGTCGACTTCGAAGGGAAAAATCACCGCCAATGCATCAAGATCGCGCGCCATCGCAAAACGCCGTTTCGCTTTCCACGCCCAAATTTGCGGCGAGATGTAGAAGAGCGTCTTGATTACGCCGCCACCCTTAACGGAAAGCCCGCGTTCCCGCAGTGCGGCCGCGAGCCGCAAATTCATGCCAGGATAATCGACGAACAGTACCGCGCGCGGCGCATAAGCGCTGATCCAGCGCAGCGTCTCCTCCATCAGCGTTTTAAAAAACGAATAGTTTTTCAAAACCTCAACCAGACCCACGACCGAAGAGGCCGTAAGATCAAACAAAAGCTGCGCGCCCGCCGCCGCCAACTCCGACCCACCCAGCGCCGCGACGCGCACGCCCGGTTGCGCGGCGCGTAATTCGCGGACGAGGCGCGCCGCGTGTTCATCGCCGGAATGTTCGCCGGCGATTATCAACACATCGACCGCTCCATCCGCGGGAGCGGGAAGTCGAAAAGGTAGCATCGCCCCGCTCATGGTCAGCGTTTCTGCGACCGAATTTGCTCGGTGATCGTGATCGCCACTTCCAGCGCTGATTTACCGAGGGCCGCGCCGACTTTCGGCTGCCGCGCCTGCGCCACACTCTCGACAAATGACGCCAATTCGAGCGCGAGCGGTTCGCCTTTTTCGATGGGAATTTCCTTCACCGGAATCGAACTCACATCGCCGGCCTTCACGAGACCGATCTTCATCTTCAAGCCGTAGGCGATGATGTCGCTCTTCTTCACGAGGTGCCCCTTCTGCTCCATGAAATTTAGCGAGAGGTAGGCGTTGTCCTGAAACACCCGTATCTCGCGGGCCTTCTTGAGGCTCATACGGCTCGCACTAAGATTGGCCACGCAGCCGTTTTCAAACTGGATGCGGGCGTTGGCGATATCCTCGGTTTTTGAAAGAACGCTGACACCCACACTGTCGATGCGCACAATGGGTGATTTTACCAATGCGAGCGTAATACCGATGTCGTGAATCATCAGATCAAGCACGACGCCGACTTCCGTACCGCGCGGTTGATACGGTGCGAGGCGTTCCGCGGTGAGGTATTGCGGGTGATCCACCTGTTTTTCCAAAAAAGCCATCACGGGGTTGAAATGTTCAATGTGGCCGACTTGGACGAGGCAACCGTGCTGCCGAGCCGCGGCCAAAACTTGCTCCGCTTCCTCAAGTGAAGCGCAGATCGGTTTCTCAATCAGCAGATGCGTTTTTCGAGCAAGGAGCGGTAAAGCGACCTCAGCGTGACGATCCGTAGGGACAACCACTGAAACCGCGTCACAGGCGTCACCGAGCGCCTCCAGCGTAGTGAAACGGCGACAGTTGAACTTGGCGCAGATTTCAGCTGCACGGGCGTCGTTGGACTCGAAAATGCCAACGAATTCGACGCCGGGCAGACTCGCGTAGATGCGCGCGTGGTGCTGGCCAAGGGAGCCGACCCCGACGACGCCGCAGCGGATTTTGGGTTTAGCCATGGGCAAAGGTTCCGCCGCGCAAAACGAGTTGGCGATGTGTTTTTTGGGCGTGCGCCGCATTATGAGTCACGAGAACGAGCGAGGTTTTCGTCTCCTCGCAAAGCCCAAGCAACAGCTCGATCACGGCGTCGCCAGTACGTTCGTCGAGATTGCCCGTGGGCTCGTCGGCGAGGATGAGGCGGGGTGAATTCATAAGCGCACGCGCCACGGCGACGCGTTGACGCTCACCGCCGGAGAGCTGCGCGGGCAAGTGTATCATGCGCTCGGCGAGACCAACTTTTGCGAGTAATTCATCGGCGCGCGCCCGCGCCTCGGCGTCGATTCCACCCAAGATGCGACGCGCCATCAGCACGTTTTCCCGAGCGTTGAGCTCAGGGATCAAGTAAAACGACTGGAAGACGATGCCCAAAAACGTCGCGCGCCGCTTCGTGCCCGTGTCCGGCATGCCCGCCCACGCGAGCGTGCCTGCATCGGGCGCATCGAGTCCGGCGAGGAGTTGGAGCAACGTCGATTTACCGGAACCTGATTCGCCGCGAATACTTACGCTCTCGCCCGAGGAGACGTCGAGATCGACGCCCGTAAGGACCTCGAGGCGACGATCGCCGCTGAGAAACGTTTTACGCAATCCGCGCGCTGTGAGAATGGGATCACTCATTGCGCAGAGCCTCCACCGGCTTGAGCCGAGCCGCACGCCAAGCCGGCAATAATCCGGCCAAAGTTGAAATTAAAACAGAACAGACGACGATCATAATGACGTCGCCCACCGCAGTGTGCGCCGGCAATTGGCTGAATTGGTAAAAGCGCGTCAGCACTTCCTCGCTCGAGGTGAGCCGGGTGAAGCCTTCGACGAGCGCATTACGAAAATGCAGCGTACCAAAACCAAGCGCAAGCCCGGCCAACGTCCCCGTTGAACCGATCAACAGGCCCTGAAAACAAAAACACGCCGCCACCTGCCGCGGCTCCGCACCCAGTGCGCCGAGCAGGCCAATCTCGCGGGTTTTCCGCACGACTGAAATCAACAGCGAGCTCGTCACAGAAAACGCCGACACAATGATGATAAACGTGAGCAGGAAAAAAATCATGTTTTTCTCGAGTTGTAGAATGAAGAGAAAATCTTGATTCGCCTCGATCCAAGACCGCGCATGGGCACGGGCCGCGGGCGGTAGCGATGCGTTGATGAGGCTCGCGACTGCGTCAGCGTCGGCCTTTGGCGCGATCTTCACATTGATGCCGTGAATCGCGTTACCGAGCCCGTACAGTTCCTGCATCTGTCGCAAAGTCACGAGCACGACCGAGCTATCGAGTTGCTGGTGACCGACCTCAAAAATGCCGACGACACGCAATTCTCGCGGCAGGAAGACTTCGTCGTTTTTCAACTTTTCCAACAAAAGCGGCGAATAAACTTCGACCTTACTGCCTAGGCGCGCACCGATCGAAAGCGCGAGTTTAGAGCTGAGAATCACGGAGTCGTCGTCCAGGTCCTCTAGGCGACCAAGGCGAATAAACTTCTCCAGTGGTACAACCGCACCCACGCGATTCACATCGATTCCTTGCATCGCAGGATACGCCGGTTTGCGCTCGTGTTCGAGCATCACAACGCCTTCGGCAAATGGGGTAGTTGCCACCACACCAGGAACCGCCGCTAGGCGCGCTTGCAAGCCAGCGGAGTCATTGATCAGGCCCTCAGCGCGCACCTGAACTTCGCCCTGCGTGTCCACGATCATGCGGCGGATTTCGTAGCCGAATCCCCCCATAACACTCGTGGAAATCACGAGTAGAGCCACGCCTAAAGCCACGCCCAGCACCGAGATCGCCGTGAAAAACGGAAACTTCCGCCCCGTGGGGAAGAGTTGTTTCAAAGCGAGGTAGAGGTACCAGGGCACGGAGAACTAGGCCGTCGGTTTTGGCGAGGCGAAGACCTTGTCGAGCGCTACTGGAGCAACCGTTTCGATTTTAACCTCACCGCGCTGGCGGAGCTGCGGGAAGAGAATCACGTCACGAATGCTCTCTGCGCCCGTGAGCAGAATACACAACCGATCGATGCCTACGCCCATGCCACCGGCGGGTGGCATGCCGTGTTCGAGCGCGAGAAGAAAATCTTGGTCGATGTTCTGTTTTTCCTCGCCGGCCTGCGCTTCAAACATCGCGCGCTGCACGTCGGGATCGTTCTGCTCGGAGTAAGCGGGCGCGACTTCCATGCCACCAATTGTGAGCTCAAAAACATCAATGGTCGTCGGATCATCGAGGCTGATTTTTGCCAACGGGCACAACTCCTTGGGGAGTTTCATGACAAAGGTCGGCTGGATCAGCGTGGGCTCGATCTTCTTAGAGAAAATCTCGTTGGTGATTTCAAACTCTTCCCATTTGGGATCGACGTGAAGACCGAGTTTTTCGGCACCGGCGATTTTTTCCGTCTTACTGCGAGCAAACCACTCCGCGTCGCCCGTCGTTTCGCGGATGAGATCTTTATAATTCACTTCGCGCCATTCGCCGCCGAAGTCGATCTCTTGCCCGCTCGCGGCGTGTTTGATCTTGGTCGTGCCAAGGACGTCACGGCAGAGCGAGGTGAGCATGTCTTTGATGAGGGTCATCATTCCACGGTGGTCGCTATAAGCCTGGTAAACCTCGAGCATGGTAAACTCGGGGTTGTGCCGGCGCGAGACGCCTTCGTTGCGGAAATTGCGGCCGATCTCGTAGACGCGATCAAAGCCACCGACGAGCATGCGCTTGAGATAAAGTTCGAGCGAAATACGGAGCACGAAATCCACGCCCAGTGCATTATGATGCGTTTGGAAAGGCCTTGCCGCAGCGCCACCGGCGACACTTTGCAACACTGGGGTTTCCACTTCGATGAATTGCTGCGCGTCGAGAAAACGGCGGATGTGCGACACGATTTTCGAGCGCAACAGCAACCGCGCCCGCGACTCCGCGTTCACGATCAGATCGAGATAACGCTGACGATAAACTTGCTCCGCATCGCTCAGACCGTGCCATTTTTCAGGCAACGGCCGCAGCGCCTTCGCGACGAGCGTGCAACTTTCCACGCGCACGGTGACCTCTCCGGTCTTTGTCATAAACAGCGTGCCTTTGACGCCAATGATGTCGCCCAGATCGAGCTTCTTAAACATCGCGAAGGCTTCATCACCCAAGACGTCTTTTTTAAGGTAGAGTTGGATCTGGCCTTGTTGATCGAGAATCTTCGCAAACTGGCTCTTGCCCATGTCGCGGATCGTCACGAGTCGGCCGGCGACCGCGACGGTCACGGTGTTGTCCTGGTCGGCAACGTGGAGCTTGATCGCGTCCTGCGAAAAATGCGTTTGCGCCACGCTGGCGCGGAACGGGTCGAAGCCCCCGGCGCGCATCTCGGCGAGCTTTTGGCGCCGCACGGCATGCTGGTCGTTGGAAATATCAAGGGGAGTGTCGCTCATGGAAGGTTCCACAATCCACGCTGTTTCACTCGGGGCAAACGGAAATTCCACGTCCCCCGACCCACCCCAAACACCCGCGCGAGGCCAAATAATTAACTTTCCGCCATCCCCTCATTTTTAGAAACTCAACTCGTGAAACCCCTCAACCGTCGCCAATTCCTAGGTGCCGCCGCTATAGGCGCGACCGCCCTCTCCGCCCTCCGCACAGATGCCGCCGAGACAAAAGCCACACTCGGTTCGTCCTCGACCGCACCCGCCACCGCCGCCGCGCGCACAGTCAAACTCGGCCTCATCGGCTGCGGCTGGTGGGGCATGGTCAACGTCAAGGCCGCCTTCAAGGCCGGCGGCGCCCAGATCATCGCGCTTTGCGATATCGACAGCGAGCACCTCGCTAGCACCGCTGTGGAGATTGAAAAACTCCAAGGTTCGCGGCCTCTCACGTTCAAACACTACGCCGATCTCCTCGCTGCTCCCGGACTCGAAGGCGTCATCATCGCCACCCCAATTCAGTGGCACGCGTTACCCTTTATCGCCGCCATGCAACGCGGACTCGACGTCTACTGCGAAAAACCACTCGCATACGACATCCGTGAAGGCCGCGCGATGGTCGATGCGGCCGCCAAGAGCCGCAGCATCGTGCAAATCGGTTTTCAACGTCGCCAAAGCGATGCCTTTCACGCGGTGCGCGACTTCATCGCCGCTGGCTCGCTGGGCCGTATCGTCAACGTCGACGCTCAGATCCATTTCACCGCCGGTACCGCCAACCCTGCGCCCGTCATGCCGCCGCCCTCGCTCGATTGGGAGCTGTGGTGTGGCCCCGGCCCGCTCATTCCTTACAGCGCCCAGGTCGGTCACAAAAATTGGCGTCTCGAAAAAACTTACGGCCAAGGCCACCTCTTCGATTGGGGCATCCACCTGATCGACGCGACTCGGTTCATCCTCAACGAAACCGCCCCGCGCTCCATCAGCGCCACCGGCGGACTTTATCAACTCCAAGGCAAGATCACCACGCCTGACACGCTGACGGCGCATTTCGAATTTGCGCGCTGTCCTGTCACATGGCGCCACCGCCACTGGGGTTCCACTGAGCTCACGCCCGAATTCAACAACGGCATCTTTTTCTACGGAGAAAAAGGCACGATTTTCGTCTCTGATACGAAATGGATTCACCTACCCGGCACCAAAGGTGCCGAGCGCCAGGTCCACGACGTCAAAGGCGATATGAGCGCCACCCATCTCGGTGAATTCCTCGATGGCGTGCGCCAACGCAAAGCCCCCAGCGGCGCCATCGCCGACGCGCATATTTCCACGAGCGCCGTCAAACTCGCGATGATCGCCTACGAAACCGGAGACCGCCTCGCTTGGGACGCTCAGAGCGAGCAAATCACCAATTCCCCCACCGCCGCGAAGTTACTGAAGCGCGCCTACCGCGCGCCCTATCAGCACCCACACGCGGGCTGACCTCACCGCGCCGTCAACCGGCCAGTAACGGCACCGCAGCGCCCACAAGTCGCTCGAAATCAGCTGCCCCTTTGGCGGCATTTTCGAGCGTGTGAGCGTGCGTGAGTTGTTCATCAGAAAGACCCGCGCCCATATTGGTGATACACGACACACCGACGACTTTGAGACCGCAATGCCGCGCGATCAGGCACTCGGGCACGCTGGACATCCCGACTGCATCCGCGCCCCAAATTTGCGCCATGCGAATCTCCGCTGGCGTCTCAAACGACGGCCCGCGAAACGCCATGTAAACGCCACGGTGCAGTGGAATTTTTTCCTGTGCCGCCGCGACCGCAATTTTCTGCGACAGCTGAGGATCCCAAGCGTCGCTCATCCCAAAAAAGCGCGGGCCGAAACTTTCGTCGTTTGCGCCCGTAAGTGGATTCAGGCCAAGAAAGTTAATATGATCCGTGATCAACATCAGCTGACTCACGCCGATCGACGCGCGCAAGCTGCCCGCCGCATTCGATAAAAACAACGTTTCCACTCCCACCGCGCGCAAGGTCCGCACCATCGTTTTTAGCGGATACGGGTCATCGGTCTCGTAAAAATGTTTCCGGCCCTTGAGCACGATCACCGGCACACCATTAAGTAATCCCGCGACCAACGCGCCCGTGTGGCCCATCACCGTCAACACGGGGAACCCAGGTAACTCCGCGTAAGGCAACGTCACGGCTTGCTGGATGCGATCGGCGAGTCCACCGAGGCCTGAACCCAAAATAATCGCGATCTTCGGGGCGCGACCGGCCAACGCGGCGGTCAAAATTTCTCCCGAGCGTTTAACGTTTGCGAGATGGAGTTGCGACACAGTCATGGCTTAGAGTTAGCCGAAGCCAGCCCTACTGTAACGCCCGGAGTTGCACCGCCAAAAAAAATTCGCGCATTATCTACGAATACCCGTGTCCGACCAAAATATCATCCCGCCTGCCGCCCCGCCGCCAGTAGCACTCGTCGATTGGGGTCGAACGCGCTATGAACCCGCCCGGCTCGCGCAAGAATCGCTTGTCGCCCAACGCCTCGCGGGCGAGATCGGCGACACGCTGGTGTTCACGGAACACGATCCGGTTTTTACCGTCGGACTCCGCACGGGCGCCGAACAACACCTCGTTTGGGACGTAGCCCGTCTCGCCGCCGAGGGCATCGAAGTCGTCAGAACCAACCGCGGCGGCGACATCACCTATCATGGTCCCGGCCAACTCGTCGGTTATCCCATTGTATCGCTGAGCGCGCACCAAGACCTCCACGCTTACCTACGTTTTCTGGAAGACGTGCTCATTAACAGCGTCGGCACCCTCGGCCTCGTCGCCACCCGGCGACCCGGCCTCACCGGCATCTGGATCGGCCCGCGCAAGGTCGCTGCACTCGGCGTCGCCGTTCGTCGCTGGGTTACCTACCACGGCTTCGCCCTCAACGTTAACGCGCACCTCCCACACTTCGCCGGTATCGTCCCCTGTGGCATCGCCGCGAGCGACGGCACCGTCACCTCGCTCCACGTCGAACTCGGCCAAACCCTGGACATCGCTGAAGTTAAAGCGGTCGTCGCCCGCGAATTCCGCGCGCTCTGGCCCGCCTTTCTCGGCTCCGGCGACGCTTTCTAATCTACTGTTCGCGTCGCATTCATTTCTACTTCAATCAGCGGCCCAAGAGCCCGATCGCCGTTAAATCGCTTTCCCCCGCCCCTTTCTCCCTTCACGCTGAACCTTCATTCATGGACACCACGCGTAAACCTTCCTGGCTCCGCGCCAAACTCCCCAGCGGCCCCGGCTACCAAGCCGTCCGCTCTCTCGTGGATGAACACAAACTCCACACCGTCTGCCAGAGCGCGCAATGCCCCAACCTCGGGGAATGCTGGTCCCGCGGCACCGCTACCGTGATGATCCTTGGCAACATCTGCACGCGCTCCTGTAATTTCTGCGCCATCCAGACCGGCCGCCCCACGGAACTCGACCTCGGCGAACCCGCCCGCGTCGCCGATGCTGTCGCAAAAATGGGCCTGCGCCATTGCGTGATCACTTCCGTCGCCCGAGACGAACTCGCCGACGGCGGCGCCGCCGTCTGGGCCGCCACCATCCGCGCCGTCCGCCATCGCAACCCCCAGACCGCCATCGAAGTCCTTACGCCCGATTGGAAGGGCAAACTCCACGACCTCGACACCGTCCTAGACGCCAAGCCCGATATTTTTAACCACAACCTGGAAACCGTCGAGCGCCTCCAGAAACCCGTCCGCGTCCAAGCCCGCTACGAGCGCTCGCGCTCCGTCCTCCAACACGCCAAATCCCGCGGCTTCACCACCAAGACCGGCATCATGCTCGGCCTCGGCGAAACGCAGGCCGAG
>RGAX01000120.1 GCA_009919985.1 Opitutaceae bacterium | reverse complement strand
CGTCCCATAGTTCGATGGCGTTACCAAAACGAATACGCCGTTCGTTGTCCCAGACGGCCCCGCCGATGAAACTGAAATCACACGCCCGTATCACCAGATCATGGGCCCGCCCCTGTTGATAGCCATGCACTCCGGAATTTCGAAAGCTGAGGTTCTCTAAAACGATATATGCTTTTCCTTTAACCAGCCTACGCTCGCCCCAGAGCACGCACTCGATGCTCTGGTAGAAAATTCCTGGATTAGTGGATGCATAAAGTAAAAGGACACTCTGGGGCGGAGCTTGACCCCCGCCTTGATCGCCCGAGGCGTTGCCCGTGTAGTGCCACTCCCCAGGTTCTTTCAGCGCGTTAGCGGCCCACCGAAGGTTTCCGCAGCGCTCGCCTCCGTTGAATACCAGATTGCATACTTTCGTTGCGAACTCGCCTTGATATTGCCAAATAGACGGCCGCACTTCGATCCATTTTCTGGGATCGCCGATCGCGACTGATCCCATAAAAACAGGTTTTTCTCCTTCACCATAGGCGCCGTACGTTATGGGGTAATCTTTTTCTCCGTCACGCGTGTGTAAGTTGTCGCGTATGATACTGCCTCGCTTGAACAAGACGTGGTCGCCTCCAATAAATTCTCGGGTGCTATAAGTTTTAAAAGGCTCTACTTGGGTTAAACCGCTGTTGGTATCACTGCCAAGTAAGGGATCGATGAAATAAGTCTTTCCTCTCTGGGCCCCATTGGGTTGGGCGTTAAGCAGGGGAGAGCTCCGTCGCGCAAAAAATGTTCCTCCGGCTAGTAACCCTAGCCATTTTAAAAAAGATCGTCTTTCCGTTTTCATCTTAGGTTGAATATTTTAATCGTGCAGTCGTTTTCGGTCCGCGCAAATCCTTTAGGCTCACCGAAAATCGGCGGAAAAGGATTTAACGCTGAACCGGATGGGCTAATTTTTTCAGAAGAAGGGGAAAGTGAATAGGCAGTTTGTTTAGCTCGGGTTCCGCAAATTTGCGCCCCGGTGGCGTCGCCGGCAAACGTGTTGTTCCCAGTCGCGAGTAGGAATTTAAAACTCCGACCCTAAGTGCCGCAGCTTTGCTGCCACTGAGCGAAAACTACTTCGGCGGATACGTTACCGGTGAGCTTTTTTTATCTAATTATGCGAGCCATGTCAGGCTGAACAGGTCAGCGCTGTCGCAAATTCCCAATTGCGCGGTCCCGGCCTGACACATAGCGTGACCCAAAATCTACCACCCCAAGGTTTCTGGGTTCGACCCCACCTTGGGCACCCTGCGGCGATCATCGCTGCTGTGTTGATAGAACCCCATGTCACTTCATGAAATTACTCGCTGCTTTCTCTGTGTCGCGTTGCGCACTGTTTTTTTTATCTTGGTTTTATTTTAACGGCGCGATTGCGGCGCGGGCAGCGGAAAGCTCGCCTCAGACGCCGGCCAACATCATGGCGGAATTTACGTTTACGGCTGCTCGGTCGCACGCGGATCCCTTTAACGCGGTTACGCTCGATGCCGTTTTTGTCGACCCACAAGGAAAGCAGTTTCGTGTGCCCGCGTTTTGGGCTGGCGCCAACGTGTGGAAGGTCCGCTACGCCTCGCCGATTTTGGGTACGCATCGGTTTCGCACCGACTGTTCGGACGGCGACGATCCCGGGCTCCATCATATCGCGGGCTCGATTGAGGTGACGCCTTATCGCGGGACAAATGCCTTGTACGCGCACGGCCCGCTGCGCGTGACCTCCGATCGACGTTTTCTTGAACACGCCGATGGCACCCCGTTTTTTTGGCTCGGAGATACGTGGTGGATGGGCTTGTGCCACCGCTTGCACTGGCCCGACGAGTTCAAGCAACTGACGGCCGACCGGCTCGAAAAAGGCTTTAACGTGATCCAGATCGTCGCCGGCTTGTATCCCGACATGCCGCCCTTCGACCCGCGCGGCGCTAACGAAGCGGGGTTTCCGTGGTCCACAGATTATAAAAGCATCAACCCGGAATATTTTAACGCGGCCGATGAGCGCTTTCGGTATTTGGTCGAGCAAGGTTTAACCCCGAGCATCGTTGGTGCCTGGGGTTATTTTATTTCTTGGATGGGTGTGGAAAAAGCGCAGCAACACTGGCGCTATCTAATCGCCCGTTACGGTGCATTGCCGGTAGTATGGTGCGTGGCGGGCGAAGCCAATTTGCCGTACTATCTTGCTCCGGGTTTTCCTTTTGACGACCGCGCTCAAGTTAAAAGTTGGACGGAAGTCACACGCTACCTCCGTGCTACGGATCCATTTCAACGGTTAATCACGATTCATCCTACCGGAATCAATCGCCTCAGTGCTCGTCATGCGATTGATGATGTTGGCTTAATCGATATCGATCTGCTCCAGACTCCGCATGGCCAAAGCGAGGCCGTCGCGCCCACCGTACGCACGATGCGTCAGTCTTATACGGATACGCCGGTGATGCCCGTGATCAACGGTGAGGCCAGCTACGAGATGCTCTTCGATAAAATCCCCGCGCGTTGGCCGCGGGCGATGTTCTGGGTATGCCTGCTCAACGGTGCCGCCGGTCACACCTATGGCGCTAACGGTATCTGGCAATGCAACCGCCCCGATCTCCCGCACGGCCCGTCGCCCAACGGAGCGCAAAACGGCGTGGGCTATGGGAAAATCAGTTGGACCGAAGCAATGAATCTACCCGGCTCACGCCAGGTCGCGCTCGGTAAAAAGCTACTCACCCAATTGCCGTGGCAAAAATTTACACCGCATCCCGAGTGGGCCGCGTTTACAAGCGAAGCTGGTATCAATCTCAAAGGTGGTTGTTGGATTTGGCTGCCCGGAGGCAAACCGGCTGAGGATGCGCCCTTGGGCAAAGGATATTTCCGCCACTACTTCACGCTGCCCGCTGGGCGAGTCGTGGATCGCGCGCGGTTGTTCGCATCGGCCGATGATAAATTTAGTATCAAATTAAACGGTGAGCGTCTGGGCGGGGAAGCGGATTGGAAAATAGGGCGTCAGTTCGACGACTTCACTTCGGTACTCAAAGCGGGTCGCAATGTAATTTCGGTCATTGCTGAAAATAAACCGCTGGAGGGGCCAAAGAACCCGGCTGGTTTGATTGTGCGGCTCGAAATTCGTTTCGTAGATGGCGAAAGCCTTATCCTGAAATCGGACGCTACGTGGCGCTGTACTAAAAACGCGGAGCAAAGATGGGAAGAGGTGGCATTTGACGACGCCCATTGGTCTCCGGCTCAAGAGATCGCCGGCTACGGCGATCATCCTTGGGGAGAAATCGCTAGCTTGAGTTCCGTGCTCGAGCCCCAAGCTGCGGGCATCGCCGAGAGCATCCGCATCGTCTGGGTGCCTCGCCGCGAACGTATTTTCCTAAAACACCTCGGCGCAGGCGCGCTTTGGACGGTCACCTATTTTGATCCCGTCACCGGTCGCCAAAAAGATCTCGGTACGGTGCAAGCCGATGCTGCCGGTTTGTGCCAATTCGAGTCTCCGACCGACGAAGATCAAGATTGGGTGTTGGTCTTGCAGGCTAAGAAACAACCATGAAAATGCGAATTACGATCCCTAGGTGAGGCCCCCATAAGACTGCATCAACGAATTCGTTCCAAGATAGGATTTTGAAGCTGGGTTTACAGGGGGGATCAGACTTACGAGCGCATGATCATTCGGCGATTTTTAGCTCGGAGCTTATCCCTCTCGACATTCTCCTGCGTGAGTTAAAATCTAGATCTAGAGTATAGATTTTTCTTACCCCGTTTTTACCCCGCGCTTTTAGTTTATCCTTATATGTCTACGGTCTCATCCCCCATTCGCGTCACGGTCTGGAGTGAATTTCGTCACGAAAAGAAAAATCCGCGCGTCGCCGCGATCTACCCACACGGGATGCATCACACCCTCGCTGCTGCTCTTGGTCAGCACGCGGATTTCGTAGTGCGTACCGCTACGCTCGATGAGCCAGAGCACGGGCTCACCGACGCCGTCCTGGATCAAACCGATGTGCTCACGTGGTGGGGTCATCTGGCCCACAGTGAAGTCTCCGACGTGATCGTAGCCAAAGTGCGTACCCGCGTCCTTGAAGGCATGGGACTTATTGTGCTGCACAGCGCGCATTATTCTAAAATTTTCAAATCGCTCATGGGCGATACCTGCTCGCTTAGCTGGCGCGAGGCCAACGACAAGGAACGCCTCTGGGTCATCAATCGCGCCCATCCTATCGCCAAGGGGCTCGGGTCTTTTATCGAACTTCCTTCCGAGGAAATGTACGGCGAACCCTTCGGCATTCCGACGCCCGATGAGTTGATTTTCATCTCCTGGTTTACAGGCGGTGAAGTATTTCGCTCGGGCGCCACCTGGCGGCGTGGCCACGGCAATATCTTCTATTTTCGCCCGGGCCACGAAACTTACCCGACCTACCACAACCCCCAGATCCAACAGGTCATCGCCAACAGCGTGCGCTGGGCTCACTCCGGGGTGCGCATTAAGGACGGCGGCCCCAACCTCGCCCCGCTCGAACCACTCCCCCTAGATCCGGAAGCTACGCAACGCTCCACGATCGGACACGGGCGTTAAACACCCCCCCTTAGTTCGTTATCGTCGCTTCGTTGAGCTCCCCGCTTTTTTCTTATCCCATGAAACTACCCGAAAACACCTCCACCCCTGCTGATAAATCCATTATCGCCGCGCAGAGCCTTGCTGGCCAACGCGAAGCCGCTGCCGAACGCCGTGCGCGTTATCCATTTCGTTTCCCGGTCGACCGTCGTCAGCTCGGCGGCAAGTTCACCGTTAAGGAAAATAGCCGTCGCTTACTCCGGTTTTTCTATCTTGAGCGTCGCCTCATGCACGGCCTCGGCTCTTGGGCGCTGGGGATCCCAGACTACGAGGTAAAACTCGAAACCGGCCGTCATATTTTTTACCACGCCGATGCCGCCCGTGCGCTGCGCGAACGTCTTTCCGAGCAAGAAATGCGTCCGCCCGCGGTCGATGCGCATCGTGATGCCGAAGTAGATCGTTTCATCGACGAACTCCTCAGCGCTGAATCCGCCGCCGAGTTGCTCGTAGGCGTGCATCAAGTCCTTGGCCGCGCGATCGCGACTACTTATCGCCACCACATCGACGACACCGATCAAGTGACCGATGTCCCTACGATCCGTTGCCTGCGCCGTATCCTCACCGATTACGAACCGATGCTCGCCTGGGCCGACGAAGCCGTCGACGCCTACATCGCCGGTGGCGTGGAAGAAGCCAAACTTTCCACCTGGCGTTGGCACATCACGCGTCTGCTCGCCTCAATCGGTGGTGTGACCGGCGCTGATCCCCGCGGTGAAGCGCCGACGCCACTCCGCATTGATGCGAAACCTTACGAGCGCGGCACGGTGCCGAATCGTGATTCTCGTTTCGACACGTTTATCCACACCGGCGACTACGACACCGCAGACGCCGCGGCACGCTTCGATAAACATTCCTACGAGGCCATCCGGCTTCGTTTCATCCGCACTCAACGTGATGAAGTCGACGCCATCGAGGCGTTCGGAACGTTCATTTGGGATATCCGCTTTAAAGATTTTAACGCCGAGTACGATCTCGCCCGCATCACTTGGGACGAGGCGCGGCACACCGAGATCGGCCATCGCGCCATGTTGGCGTCGGGCTACGACCCCTACGAATTGCGCAACCGCCTTACGAGCTCCACGTGCCGCGGACCGATGGAGCCCGCCTTTGCGATGGCTGAGATTAACCTTTTTGGCGAAGTCGGTGTCCTCAAGACGATCAATGACCTCATCGACACTGCCGCCAGCCGCAACGACGAGCTACTTCGCCATATTTCCGATTACATCCGTGCTGATGAACGTACCCACGTGCGTAAAGGCACGAGGATTTTGGAAATAATGACCAAGCTCGACGCCAAAGCGCTCGAGTTGCGCACGCGCGAGCTCTTCACCGAATGTCTCGTAAGCCTCGGGGCGATCAAGAAAGACATCGATATGAAGACTCTGACCCGCGAGGAAATCGAACATCTCGTTGGCGAATAACTTCTGCCCCCGCCGCTCCATCCTGATCTCATTAGCCCAATATCCACTATGAAATCTTATCGCTGGTTAGCGGTTTGGTTTTTTGTGGTGCTGGGATTTTCGTCGCGGGCCGCAGAGCCACTTAATGCCGCCCAAGTGCTGCGTGCGTTGATGGCGATCAACGACACTCAGGTACAGACCGCACTCCAACGTCCGCTCGCGGTGCGCGGCAGCGGTATGGAAAATCGTGCCAACGGCGCGCGAATCTCCGCGCTGGCGGCGAGTTATACGAGCGCTGTTTCGCACTTTCACCACGACGCTCACTTGCTGCCAGCTTTGAGCGCCTTGGTTGAGGTAATGCAGAAAAATCAACTCCCCGACGGGCTCTACGACAGCGGTAACCTGGATTCACCGCCCGACTCGGCTTTCATTCTCGAAACGCTCTGTCAGGCCCAGCGGCAACTCGTGGAGGATGCGAGTTCTAGCACCATCGCCCTGCGCGAAAAGTTGCGCGCTGTAATCTTAAACACCGCCGAAGGCGTGCGCACGGGTGGCATCCACACGCCGAACCATCGCTGGCATGTGTGCGCCGCGCTTGCGCACGTGCATCGACTTTATCCCGATCTCAAATGGGTGGCTCGGATTGATGATTGGCTCGGTGAAGGCATCGACCTCGACGCCGATGGCCAATACGCCGAACGTAGCCCGCATTACACCGCCGAGGTCGTGAACCCAGCGCTGGTGACGTTGGCTTTGTTGCTCAATCGTCCGGCGCTCCTTGAACCCGTGCGGCGCAGCCTAGAGGCCCAGCTGTACCTATTAGAGTCTGACGGCGAATTAGAAACCGTGGCCTCGCGTCGTCAGGACCAGCGCGCCGGCATGCGCGAGCTCATCTGGGCGCACTATGTGCCGTATCGTCTGCTGGCCTTGCGCGACGGTAACGGCGTGTTCGCCGCCGTGACCCGTTGGATTGAGCGCGATTTTTTGGCTAACACCATGGTGACCCGTAGTCCTAATGCGCCTCTGGCTCAGTGGCTCGATTTTGCAGAGTTGGCCCGCGAGTTGCCGGCTTCGACTGCGCTGCCGGAAACTTTTACGCGCGTGTTTCCCGACATGGCACTCGCGCGTGTGCGGCGCGGAGCCATGAGTGCGACGATCTATGGAGGGAGCGACGCGTCGACGGGCCTCGGCCTGGGTTCAGGGCTCGCGACCAATCCGACGTTTTTCAAATTTCGTAAAGGCACGGCCGTGCTCGAGTCCGTGCGCATGACACCGGCATTTTTTAGCACCGGATTTTTCTACAGTAACGGTCTCCACGTCTCCGACGAACGCTATCAATTACAACAAACCGTAAACGTGCCGTATCATCTGCCGTTGCCCGCCGCGTATCGGAACGAGCAGGGGGATTACAAGCTCTCGGATGACGGTCGCTATTTTAGTAAGCTGGATTTCGAGCATCGGCCCAAACAGTTTCGGACGCTGCGCAGCACGGTGGAGATCACGGAGCGGCACGGTGGATTTGACCTCGAGTTTGCGGTGGATGGACAGGCGGGTGTGCTGGTAACGATTGAACTCACGTTTCGGCGCGACGGTAAACTCGAAGGCGTGGGGGCGTTGCCTGAGACGGTTGAGCCGCGCAGTGCGCGGCCTATTCCTTGGTGATGTTGAGATTGCGGCCAAGCTTTTCCCACTTGTCGATATCGGCCTTGAAGAACGCGGCGAATTCCTCGGGCGAACTGCCGACCGACTGACCGCCATCGGCGGCAATCTGTTTGGCGATTTGCGGGTCGCGCAGAATGATGGCGATTTCTCGCTGCAGTTTCAGCACGGTGTCGCGCGGCATGCCGGCAGGCCCCAGCAGTCCGGTCCAGAACAGTACCTCGTAACCGGGCAGTGTTTCGGCAAGCGCCGGAATATCAGGTGCGGCTGCATCGCGCTTCGCGCTGGTCACCGCCAGCGCGCGCAGTTTGCCGGCGCGCACCTGCGCGATAGTCGTCGCCATGGTCGTCATCACGGTCGTGATGTGACCTGCCATTACATCAACCACACCCTGGGTGCCGAATTTGTACGGCACGTGATGCAGCCTGATGTTCGCCATGTTGGCGAGCAGTTCGAACGACAGGTGGTTGGAGGCGCCGACGCCGGCCGAGGCATACGAAATCTCGCCCGGCCGCGCCTTCGCCAGCGCGATCAGGTCTTTCGGCGTTTTTGCCG
>RGAX01000119.1 GCA_009919985.1 Opitutaceae bacterium | reverse complement strand
GAGGGCGTGACGGGCGTGCGGGATCAGGTTGCAGTCGGTATCCCGGAAGCAGTGGCGCGAATTCGCGCCCATACGAAACTGCCGATCGCGGTGGGTTTTGGTATCGGCACGCGGGCGCAAGTGGCCGAAGTGGCCGCTCAGGCGGACGGAGTCGTCGTTGGCAGTGCGTTGGTGAACATCATCAAAGAAAATCTCGCGGCCCGCGAAAAAATCGCGCCGGCGCTCGGGGCTAAGGCGGCTGATTTGCTCGCAGGGACCCAGCGTTGAGTGCGATGGGGCAGCGGTCACGACGTTCAGGATACGCGGAGCGTGGGATTGCCCCGTTGAGGTGCAGCGCCCATCAGCTCAGAGCGGCATGAAACCGACGATCCATGTTTTAACCGGTTGCACCGCGGTTGGAAAAACCGAGTGGGCTTTGCGTTGGGCGGAGGCGCATGACGCCGAGATTATTTCCTGCGATTCATTGTTGTTTTACCGCCATATGGATATCGGTACGGCGAAACCCACGCCGCTGGAGTTAGGTCGGGTGCCGCATCACTTGATTGATGTGTCGGTCGCATCTGAGCCGATGGATATCACGCGTTATATCACGCTCGCGCGAGCCGCGGTCGAGAGCATCGCCGCGCGAGGGCGCAAGGTCTTGGTGACGGGGGGCAGCGGTTTTTATCTCAAAAGTTTTTTTGCGCCGGTCGCCGATGAAGTCGCGGTACCGGCAGAATTGCGCTTGGCCGTGGCGGTGCAGCTTGAGCATGCGGGGATCGGCGCCTTGGTGGAGGAGTTGCGCTCGTTGAATCCGGACGGATTGGGCGCTCTGGATGTGGATAATCCACGGCGGGTGACGCGGGCGCTCGAGCGGTGTCGCGTCACCGGTAAGACTTTGTCGGTGTTGAAGGCAGAATTTTTAGCGAGACCCGGTGCGTTTGCGCAGTGGCCAGTCAGCTTGGTTCGGTTGGAACGCGCGCCCGAGGAAGTGAACCTACGGATCGACGCCCGCGTGGAGACGATGGTGCGGGCAGGCTTGGTGGAGGAAGTGCGGCGGCTACGGGCGGAGGCATTTGAGCGTAATCCCAGTGCGGCAAGCGCGATTGGCTACCGGGAGGTGCTGGCCATGTTTGATGGGAAACTCGCGCCGGCGGCTTTAGTCGCAGAGATAGCCCAGAACACTCGGGCGCTCGTGCGCAAGCAGCGCACGTGGTTTCGCACCCAGTTGCCCGAGCATCGGGTCGTGCGCCTCGGAGAAGGTGAGCCCAGGGACCTTGAGTTTTTTAATCCTGCAAGTTAGCGCCGCAGGAGCCGAGCGAAGATCATGACGTGCGTCGCGATCAGTAGGGGAAACAGAAAGAGCGGGAGCAGGCTCAGGGGTAAGTGGGTGAGCGCACGAAGTTGCGGCGGATGATCGGCGTAAATGCGGGCGGCAGATACGGTCACGATAATTATATCAATTAACCCGATCAAATTCCAGCGCGTGAGGTATTGGCGCTGGCGCGCAGGATCGAGGGGAATGGCGATTAAGCCTACGGCGAGCAAAGCCACGATGAGTTCGCCGACGCCCGCCGGTACGGCGAAGGCGTAGGGAAGGTCTCCGCGGTAAAACAAAAATATTAGATAGGCGCCAAAAAATCGGCTGATATGAAGTTGGACAAGTGTGAGCGGATCGAGCTCATCGAACCAATCGCGTAGCCCGGGCAGGCGAGAATAGACGTAAAGCGCGAGCGCGGACAGCCCGAGAATAAGGACAGGCAGCGCGACCGGGGCGAGGCGTTGCAGGATCAGATAATAACCTCCGACGATAGCGGCGGCAAACCAGAGCCAGAGAGCGACACGAACAATGAGGGCGGGGCGCGGCATGAGAGAAATATAGTTAGCGTGGAGCTGAGTGGGGCGCGATGAAAAGTTGCATTAAAAAGGCGGGCCTTAGGCCCGCCTCGATTGATGTGCTTTAAGAAAGTCCCTTACTCAGGCAGCCCGATTTTGTAGCGTTCGAGTGAGGTGCCGTCGATACGGTGAAGCTCGGCTAGGGCGACGCGCAGGCTGACTTTGGCTTGGAGCTCGTTGACGCGGGCGGCTTCGAGGTCGTCCTGGGCTTGGAGGACGAGGCGACTGGTGGAGAGCCCGGCGTCGAAGCGGGCTTTTTGGAGCTCGTATTGCTTGTTGCTGAGTTGGGTGGCTTTACCGGCGATTTCGACGGCGGCGATATTGGTCTCCACGGCGCGCACGGAGGTGCGCACGTTGACCAGCAGGGACTGATCGAGCTGCTGGAGGCGGGTCTGTTGCTGGAGGAGGCTGGATTTAGCGCTGCGGTAGCGAGCCTTATCAGCATGTAGGCCCCAGGGCACGTTGAGGGAGAGACCGACGTTCCAATTGTAGCCGTTGCCTTCAGGGAGGTTGCCGATGGCGTCGCCGAAGGAGCGCTCGGTTGCGGTGTAGCCGACACCAGTGTCGAGGTTGAGGCCGGGCAGGGCGGCTTGTTTGGCGCTGCGGGCGTCGATCTCGAGTTGTTTGATCTGGGATTGTGTGGCGAGAAAGTCAGGGGAGCGCTCACGGGCGTTTTTGTAAACGCGGTCGAAGGAGGGTGCACCTTCGGTGTAGTCGCCAAATTTCACTTCACCGGGGCGGGAGTTAAAATCAAATTGGCCGATGAGGGTGAAGAGCGCGTCTTCGCGGTCGCTGACGGATTGCTCGGCTTGGAGGGCCGCGCGGCGGGCGTTGGCCACCCCGACCTCTGCGGTGAGGACATCGAGATCGGTGGCGACGCCGGTGGATTTACGCACTTTGTTTTCTTCAAATAGTTTAGCGGCGAGCTCTAGACTGCGTTTTTTAACGATAAGGTTTTCGCGCGCGTAGGCCAGATTGTAGTAGGCGTTTTCGGTGTCGCGGATGACGGTGAGGACCTTGCTCTTGTAGTTGAGTAGGGCGATGCCGACGCCGAGTTTATTGCGCTCGATGTTGGCGCGGGCTACGGCCGGGCCGGAGCCTTTGAGCAGAGGTTGGCTCAGGGTAACGTTGGTGCTGCTGCCGTAAGCTGGGTTGAGGGTGGAGTTGAGGGAGTTGGTGGCGGCGCGGGTGCTGTTGCCGGTCACGCTGACGGTGCCGCCGGTGGCGACCTTTTCACTCACGCCCACCGAGAACGTGGTGTTATCGCTGCGCGGGCCGTTGGCGGAGGTGCCATCGAGCCGGCTGGTGGTGGCGGCGGATTGGTTGAGGTTGCGCCGGGTCGTCGCGGTGAAGCTGGGGTCGAAATCAGCGTTGGCCGCGTTGAGGGATTCTTTCGCGATTTCGGTCGAGAGGTTTTGCACCTGCAGGTCGAAGTTTTTCTGCATCGCGCGCGCGATACATTCATCGAGGGTGAGGTTCGCACCGGCGGCCGCTGGGGCGTTTTCCTGGGCTTGTAGGAGCGCAGGGCTAGTGAGTGTTAGTAGTAGGGCGGTAGCGCGGGCGAGGTGGCGTGACATGACGTGAAGTAAAGAAGTGGTATGAGAAGAGAACACGGGCGACGACAGGAAGTTACTGTTTTTCATAGGCACCATCGCTGGTGCGTTTTAGGAGAGTGAATCCGGCTTGTTTGGCCCGCGAGACGGAAATGGGCGCTGAAAGTTGCGGGGAATTGACGCGATGAGCGACGGCGCGTTGGACGGGTTGTTGGCAGGTAGGGCAGGTCGTGAGGTCGGGTTCACGGGCGCTTTGGCGGTGTTCAAAGCCGGTGCCGCAAAGGCGGCAGGGGGATTTGAGCGGCGTGTAAGCGTAAAGGGGCATCAACTTCATCAAACGGGTCTCGGTGCTGGGCACGAGTCGAAAGGTGCGGACCCGGCGGGCGGAGGGAGATTTTCGGCGGGTGAATTTATTTAGGATTCACCCCAGAGCTGCACGAAGCGTTCGCGGGAGCGAGTGCCCGCGAGCGCGATTACTTCACTTTGGGCTCGGAGCGTTTGAGCTCGGTCTCGACGATTTCCGCGAGATAAGCGCTGGAGCCGAGGCGCGCGGTGTAGGAACCAAGCTGGGTGCGGGTTTCAGTGTAGAGGGGATTGGTCGGCGTGAAATCAGGGATCTTCTTGTCGACGACGTAAACGTAGGTGCCTTTGTCGGCAGCGATCGTGAGATCGGAGACTTGACCTTTTTCTAGGCGTTCAAGGGCACCAAGCACGGTATAATCGAGGTCTTGAGGACGATTGCGCAGGGTGAAGGCGGCCACGGCTTTGGTCTCGATTTTAGCAGAGGTACCGGTCGCGGCGGCCGCGGTCGCTTTTTCGAAGGTGTCGCCGGATTTAAGGCGGTTTTCGATGAGGCTGCGCAGGGTGCGGCCAAGGTCGACGAAGCGTTTGCGTTTCTCGTTTTCGAGGTAGTCGGCGTTGACCTTAGTTTTGACTTCGGTGAAGGCGGGCTTGCGGGCCGGTTGGGTGTCTTGCCAAAAGAGCACGGCCGCTCCGTTGGGTGTGGGGACAGCTTCGGTGTAGGCGCGGTCTTTACCGAGTTTAAAGGCTTCTTCAGCGACGCTGGTGGCGGCGGGGCCGAATTCGGCGGGGCCGGCTTCGCGGGTGAACGCAGCTAGGCTCTTGAGCGGGGATTTACGCGTAGCCAGGATATTGGCGAGGGCCGGGGAGCCGGCGACGGCTTTGGCTTCGTAAAGGGAGAAGACAAAGTCACTGGCGGCTTTGGCGGCTAGACGTTGGGCGCGTTCGTTTTTAACGGCTAATTCGACTTGGGTGCGAACGGCGGCGAAGTCAGCGGCGGCGTCGACTTTGACTGAAGCGGGCGCCTTGGTGTCGTAATACGCACGGACTTCGGCTTCGTTGAGGGTAACTTGGGCCAGATATTCGGCAGCGGGGAAGTCGGCGTAGGTGGCGACGATGCGAGGTGGGATTTCGTAACGGAAGGAGGATTCCTCGAAGAAT
This sequence comes from Opitutaceae bacterium, assembly GCA_009919985.1. Taxonomy (GTDB): domain Bacteria; phylum Verrucomicrobiota; class Verrucomicrobiia; order Opitutales; family Opitutaceae; genus Tous-C4FEB. The sequence continues at coordinate 3,365 of RGAX01000119.1, read as the reverse complement.
TTGGTCAGCTCAGCGTCGGTGACGGAGATCGCAGGGTTAAAGGAGGTGTAATCAACGGTGGCGGTAGCGAGGGTCCAAGTGGTGTCCGCGCGGGCGAGTTGGTTTTTGATGTCAGTGGGCAGGACGTAGCCGGGCCCGCCAAGGAGTTTTTGAACTTTATCGGCTCGCACATCATCACCAAGCACGCGCGCAATGTCGGTTTCGGTGAGGCGGGGATTGGACTTTAGGTTGTCGCGAAAAGTCTTGTAGGTGGCGGCGTCGAATTGGCCATCGGGGCCGGCGAAAGCGCGGAGGGTTTTGATCTGTTCAGTGATCTCGGCTGAGGTGGCAGCGGGGAGGTGGAGCTCGTCGGCGAGGTGTAGGGTGGCGGCTCGTTGAAAGGCGTAATTTTGAATTTGTTCGGCTTCGAGGCCGTAACCGACTTGGAGGTTAGCGCTGAGGCCAGCGTCCCCCATCAGGCGTTGTTGGTCGACGCTGGAGCCCAAGTTGTAACCAAAAAATTCGCGCTTGAGGGTGGAGCGTTCGGCTTGGCCGATGCCGGGGGCGGCACCGATCGTGAAGACGAAGGAGATGATGATCAGTCCGAGCAGCACGGCTAAGACGGTTTTGAAGTGCTGCTGGAAGGTGCGTTGGATCCAGGAAATCATGGGTATAGAGGGTCGAAGGCTAGGTCGGGCTGGGGGTGTGGCAAGGGTGAATTCTCGCGGAAGGCGGGGGCGGCTTTAGGCGAGGGTTTTTAAGGTGGGCGGGAGTCGTCGTAGGGATGTTCGGCAAGCAGTTGTTGGAGTGATTGGGTGAAGAAGGCTTGTTGGCCGATCTGGTCGAGGGCGGCGTTGTAGTGTTGCAGGATCGGGTCGATGCGTTCCAGCGCTTGGCCAACGGGGTCGTCGCCGAGGTTGTCGTCGAGGTTTTTGAAATCGTACAGGCTGATGTGGTTGAGGGGGCGCGCGGGCTGGTAGAGGTAGTCGGTGGCGGTGGTGCCGGCGGCGGGGCGCAGTGTCGTAATGAGGTTCATTTTCACCAGGCGGTTGAGGCATTCGTTGAGAACCTGAGTCGGGACTTTAAGCAGGTCGCTGAGTTGAGCCGCTGAGGTAGGCGGGAGGCAGGACTGGAAGCGGCGGCAGATACTGAGCAATACAACCAGGGATAGGCGTTCGCGCATGGCTTCGGTTAGGCCACCCCAGGCGGCTTGGCTGTTGCGGTAATGAACGTTTTGAACCGCGTAGCTGATGACGCCACCGATTAATATGTAGAGCCAGAAGATGTAGAGCCCTAGCATGAACACTGGAAGGATACCGAGGGATCCGTAAAGGCTGCGCTCGAGGTAGACCCGGCGCACGTAAAGAAGAGCGACGACGTTGTTGAGCATCAGCAGGCCGGCGACTACGAGGGCTCCGACCAGCGCAGCTCGCCAATAAACTCGGGTGTTGGGGATGATGCGGTAAACTAGGCAAAGCAGGCCAACCAACATTGTGAGCGAGATCACCGGTAGCAGCCAGCGCAGGACCGCGAGCAGGCCGGTGCCGCCGGGGAGTTTTTCGACAAAGACGTTGACGAAGGCACCCGCGCCTAAAAGTGCGATGGTGGCAAAAAAGAGGACCGCGCCGAGGGTGAGTATCGTCCAGTAAAAGACTACGCGCATGAGCAGCGAGCGGCCGAGGCGGACGCCCCAGATGTCGTTAAACGCATCTTCGATGGATTTAAACAGCAGGAGCACGATCAAGATCAGCGAGAACGCACCGGCGACTCCGGCCGCGCTGGAACGTGCGCCGGTGATGATGCCGTTGAGAAGGTTGACGACTTCTGGACTAACGTTGGCGGCGGCGGACTGCTCAGGGGAGTTTAGGGTGTTGAGTTGGCGCAGTTGAGGGGCGACGGTTTCCATCAACTCGCCTAGCTTGTTGGCGACGAGATTGGGGTCGTCGTTATGTCCAAGTACAAAGCTGCCAATGAGTACCGCTATCGCTACCAACGGTCCGAGGCCAAGCAAGGAGCTGAAGCTGAGCGCCGCGGCGCGGGCGGGGATTTTCGTTTCAAAAAAAACTGTGGTGGTGATCGAAATCACCCTCAGCAAGGCGTAGAACCAGCCGCGAAAAGAAGTATCGCGAAGGTGCGCTTGGGACCAAATTTCTGTGCGATAAAGTTGGGCGAGACGTTGCCCAGAGGTTTTGAGCCGCGACATGTAATGATGTGAGCACAGGGCTCAGTTGGAAGTGAAATACCAGGCCACGCTGCCTAATCTGATTAAACCGGTCTCGAGGGTCACTGCGCCGATTTCGCAAAGCGAGATCGGTTGCTCGTGGTTGTATGGGCCGCTGGCTTCGTTGTCGGAGGCTTGTCGAATGTAGAACTCCTGCGTGTCCATCGTTTGTAACGTGTTGTTGCGCGGCTCAGCGCCAAGCGTGTCATCCAAAGTATTTGCTAAAAAACGATGGGTTCAAGCTGAACCAAGGTAGTTTCACATGCGAGCTAGGGTGCGCAGGCCGAGTAAATGAAGCCCTGTTTCGAGCAAAAGCAGGGTGCGGGCGCACAGCAGCAGACGGCGGGCGCGCACGGCGGGATCTTCCACGATCACTTTTTCGGCAGCGTAAAAGGAACTGAATTCACCGGCCAGCTCGTAAAGGTAGGTGCACAGAAAATGGGGACGAAGTTGCGCCGTGGTGAGTTGAAGCGCGGTGGGGAAGGCGGTGAGTTTGCGGGCGAGGGCGAGTTCAGCAGGAGATTCGGGCGGAGTCGCCCCGTGCGTAGCGGAGGCGTCTGAAGGATCGAGGCCGGCCTTGCGGAAAATGGAGCGCACGCGCGTCACCGCGTAAAGCAGGTAAGGGGCGGTGTTGCCCTCGAAGGAAAGAATTTTGTCCCAAGAAAACACGTAGTCGCTGCTGCGGTTTTGCGCGAGGTCGGCGTAGCGGATGGCGCCGAGGCCCACGGCGCTGCTGATTTCGCGGCGCTCGGACTCGGGTAAATCGGGGGCTTTGGCGGTGACCAGTACATAGGCGCGCTCTACGGCTTCCGCCAGCAGCGCCTTCAGTTTAATGGGATCACCCGAGCGGGTTTTGATGGCCTTGCCGTCTTCTCCGAGGATCGAGCCAAATGAGACGTGGTTAAAACGCGGCAGCGCACGCTGCGTCTGGGTGAACCATTTCTGGGTGGTCAGCCAGAGTTGTTCAAAGTGGTCGGATTGGCGGGCGTCGGTGAGGATGACGATGGCGTCCGCTTTGAAATGCTCAGTGCGGTAGAGCATCGTCGCGAGGTCAGTGGAGGCGTAGTTGGCCGCGCCGTCGGACTTGCGGATGATAAAAGGCTGGGTCTTGAAACGCGGATGCTCGGGGTGGAAGACGACGAGTGCGCCCTGAGATTCTTCGGCG
>RGAX01000118.1 GCA_009919985.1 Opitutaceae bacterium | reverse complement strand
GCGGATGTAGGAGACAATGTCGGCAAGCCACGCGTCGTCGTTGGCGCCCATGGGGGCCATTGTGGCGTCGTAGGCGTGTCCGGCGATGGGGCCAGCCAGGCCGAAGATGACGGCGTTCAGGGCAAGGTCGCGGTGGCCGAGGACCGTGGGTGAACCGGCGAGGGGCGGGGCCAGGGTGAATGCGCTGCCCTCGATCGGGGTGCCGCGGCCGTCGATCCCGTGGCAGGTAAAACACAGTTCTTGGTAGATTTGTTTGCCGTGTTGGAGTCGGCCGCGCGCGGCGGGGTCGAAGCCGGGGGCGATCTGGCCGGAGAGCGGGTTGAGCAGTTGGGCGGCGATTTCTTTGACCGACGGGGAAGCGTGGGTGACCGCGGTTTTTTGAATGAGGGTTTTGGCCTCGGGCAGTTTGAGGAGCTGGGCGCTCAACATCGCTTGGTTGGCGACGGCGGGATCGGGGTCCTGGAGGAGGGCGAGGGTGGTGGTGCCGAGCGTGGACTCGCCGGCTTTGATGAGAGTCTCGCCGAGACGGAGAGCGGCGACGCGCAGTTCGGGCGAGGCGGAGCGCAGCGTCTCGTGGATGAGCGCGGCATCGAGGGCGCCGAGGCCCTCAAGCGTCCAGAGGGCGTGGAAACGCGCGAGGGTATCGGGGTGGGTGCGCGCCATGGTTTGGAGGGCGGGCACGACGGATTGGTCCTCGGCGAGGATCAGCAATTTCTGGGCGGTGGTGCGCCACCAACCGTTGGGGTGGGAGAGGTGGGAGACCAGTTGCGCGGGCGTTTCGTTAAGCATCTGCGGCCGCGGGCCGAGGGGCTGGCCCTCGCGCACCAGGCGCCAGATGCGGCCGTTGTTGATATTTTGATCCAGGCTGTACTGCTCAATGACCGTGCGCAGGTACGAACCTTTTTTCGTCCAGCTGCCCTCTTGGACGATCCCGCGCGACATGTCGGTGATGTAGAGTGCCCCGTCGGGGGCGGTGACCAGATTGATGGGACGGAAGTAAGGATCGGAGGAGCGGATGAACTCGGATTTCTCGTAGGCGTTGCGCAGGTAGGTGAGCCCAGCGCGGGTTTCAATTTTGGTGCGGCGGATCAGCCGACCTACCGGTTCGCAGTAAAGTAGATCGCCGAGGAGATCGGCGGGGAGGTGGTCACCGCGGTAGATCTCGGCTCCGCAGGCGGCGGTGATGTGGTTGAGCGTTTTCTCAACCGGGCGGAAACGCCGAGCGCCGCCCTCGACGTCGGGAATGGCGACCAGCGGCCAGACCTCTTTGTAGTCAGGGCTGATTTGCTGGCGGATGTTGAAGGCGCCATAGACAATGGGGTATTGAAAATTGGTGGGGCCAGTTTCACCGCCTGCGTTGACGAACCAGGGTTTGCCCAAGTTGTCCTGCGTGAGGCCCCATTGGCCGCCGTCGGGAGCGGTGGGTTCTTGGATAATGCCGCGGGGCGTCCAGCGGATGCGTGACGAGGTGGCGGTGGTGTAGATCCAGTTGTCAGCACTCCAGATCAGGCCGCTGGATTGGTGCTCGAGATTGGCGCGTTGAGGCTCGCGGTGGTAAAAGAGACGCTTGGTGTCGGCGACTCCGTCGCCATCGCTGTCGCGGTATTCGAAAATGTCGCCGCTATCGGTCTCTTGCACAAGTAAGCTATCGCGCAACGGCAGCAACATGCGCGGCAGCAACAACCCGTCGATGAAGACCGAATGGCGGTCAAAAACTCCGTCGTTTTTCGATGACCAATGCATCGAGACCCGGCTGGTAGGCGCTTTCTCATCGGTGGCATCGATGTCGCGCATGTAGGTGCGCATCTCGGCGACGAACATGCGGCCGTTGCCGTCGAAAACGGTGACGGCCGGGGTGCGGATCTGCGGCTCGCTTAAGACTAACTCGAGCCGGTAACCCGGTGGAACTTCAAATGTCTTTAGGGTTTCAGCCGGCGAGAGAATAGGCGGCCGGGGTTGAGGCGGGAGCGGGCCCGTCGACTCCGCTCCGCTCAACGGCCACAGCGCCCCGAAAGCGAAAGACGCGACTGACGCTACGGGGCTAAGGCGCGAAAAAAACATTGCAGGAGCTGGAAACGAAAAAAAGAAAGGCCACGCCCTAATCGAAAATTACTGCACGGGCCTTAACGCGGCAGACGTGCTGGGTAAGGCTGCAGCGGCGGGCGCGGGCAATGTCACTTGGCCGGTGGCAGCCCATTCGGCGCCGCGAGCAAAGGTGATTTGGAAACCGAGACCGTTCACCGCGTCGATCGCGTGGCCGAGCGTGGTGTGGAAGACGCGACCCTTACCGTAGGGAATCACCATCAGCATAGGCTCGTGCTCGTTGGTTTTATCAGAGAGCGCGGAGGCGAGGACGGTGACGTTTTCGGCGGGGCCGCGCAGACCGTGGTAGAGTTCGTCTTTGGCGTGCATCCATTGGGCGGGTAGGCCGCGGAGGATCGGGTGGTCGGTTACGTGGGCTTCGACGAGAAATTCGTGTTGGGCGCCGTGGCCGCCGCCAGGGCCGGCGGTCAGGTCTTTGATCCAACTGGCAGCGCGGAGGCGGAGGTAGGGGCCGGATTTTTCGTTGCGCCCGCCCCAACCGCCAATGCCGATGATCGCGTTGTATTCGGGCCAGTCGGCAAAGGCGTTATTGGCGGCGTGGTAGGAAACAAAACCGCCACCGTTTTTGACGTAGGCGAGGAAAGCAGCATCGACCGCGGCGGGCCAACGCTCCCCGTTGTAGTTGGAGATGACGACGTCGTAGCCGGCGAATGCGGGGCGCCATTTCGCCCAGAGCGCGGGCGCGGCGGCTTGGTGGGCGGCGAGTTGGGCGGCGTGTTTTTGGAGAGCCTCGGCATGCGCGGTTTTCTGCGCGGGCGTGGCGTCTTTGGGCAGACGCGGCGCGCCGGGTGCGGCGGCGGGCGAGGTGGAGATCTCCACGCTGAAACGGCCGGTGTCCTCTAAGATGCGTTTCAGCAGCGGGGTGGTGGTGGCCCAACCGTGATTGTTTTGGCCGTCGAGGATGAGGGCTTTGAGTTTGGCGGGCGCGGCCTGGATCGTGGCGGTGAGTGCAAGCGAACAGGCGAGGAGCAGGAGGAGGCGAGGGGTTAACATGGGGAGGACTTCAGAGCGAATGAGGTGCGGGGATTTGTAAAACGTTTTGCAGGCGCTTGGGCGCAAAAAAGGCGAGGCTGGATAAGCCTCGCCTTCAAGTAAGTGGGGGCGCGGAACGCGTCGGGTTTTTAGAAGTTAAGCGTGGCGCTCAGCCGGTAGGTGCGGCCGATTTGCCAGGTGGCGCCATAGAACTTGTCGTCATTGGCCACGTTGGAGGTGTTGAGCTGGAAGTTGGTGTTGTAGCGGCCGAACTTTTTCCGGTAGCCGACGTTGAAGTCGTAAATGTAGTGCCCCGGCACGGGGAAGCGGGTGATGGTGGCGTCGCCAGTGGCGGTGCTGACCGCGATGATCTCGGCCTCGCGGGCCCCGAGATATTTGGCGCCGACCATGGCCCATGCGTTCTTCAAAAAGCCTTGGTTGAATTCGTAGCGGACGAAACCGGTGCCGGAGTATTTGGCGATGTCGGTAGGAGGCCGGCCGAGGTAGCGAGTGGAGGCGCCGCCGGCGGCGACGAAGCGTTGCTGGGCGGCAAGGCGCGTGGGATCGGGGTTGGCGGGCGTAGCGAAGGGCTCGATCTGGACGATTTTTACGTCGTTTTGGGAAAAGCCGAGGTTGATGCGGAGATTGCGAAGCGGGATGTAGTCAATTTTGACGTCGTAGCCTTTTGAATCGGTGCCGGTGTTGACGAAGGAACTGAAGCCGGAGCCGTTGGTGGTGCCGGTGGGGGAGACGAGCAGGTTTTGGATGGCGGCGCCGTAGCTGACGGGGCGATCGCGGTCCTGCATGCTGAATGCGACCAGGTTGAGGATGAGTTTGTTTTTGAGGAGGTCGAACTTAACGCCGGCCTCGCCGTTTTTGACGCGCGCGGCGGTGAGGGCCTTGCCGTTGCCGTCGTAGCCGGAGTAGGCGGGGCCGGGATCGAGGGCGCTCATGGTGTTGGCGTAAATGCGAATCCAGTCATTGATCAAATAGATGATCGTGGCGCTTGGAGCGGTGTTGCGGACGGGCTCGGGGCGGCGCACGCCGTTCAGGGTAGAGCCGCTGCCAGCGGGGGCGACGCTGTTCCAGAGAAAGGCGCCGTTGACGGCGTAGACGTTGCCGGCGCGGTCGTTGCGGGTGTCGAAGAAGCCGACGATCGTCTGGAGGCGGTCTTTAAAGAAACTGCTCTGGAGGTTGGCGTAGAGATTGCGGTCCCAGAACAGCGAGGTCAGGTAGGATGACTTGGCGCCGAGTTGGGATTCCGGTCCCTGGGGATATTGGTTGATGGCGGCGTAGTCCCAGCGCTTGACGGAGACGTAGTCGCGCGGGTCGCGAAAACGGGAGAGGATGGCCTCGGTGGAGACGTTTTCCCAGGCGAGGGTGGCAGGGTCGTTGGGCGAGCCCGTGTTGCCGTAGAAGAAATTTTGATTGGGCGCGTTGTTGCCCGAGCGGAGGGGGCCGTAGCTGATGCCCGTGATCAGGCGGTGCTGCACGGGGCCGGTCTTGAAGGCGTAGTACAGCTCGGACTTCCAAGTGGGGCGGACGGTGCGGGAGGAGTTGGTGATGTTGTTGGGGCGAATGTCGAGAATCTGGGGCTGGTTGGTGCCGTTGGAGGGGCGGAGCAGCCCAGTGAACCGCGGGTCGGTGCGAATTTTTAGCGGGATCGACGAGTCGTTGGCGTTGCGCAGCGAGACGTTGAAGGAGCGTTCTCGAACGTTGATATCTTCGGCGCTGTAGCCACCCCACCACTGAAGATCTTCAGTAAAGCGGTGGTCGATGCGGTAGGTGTTGATGTAGGAGCGCTCCTTGCGGAAGGTATCAGGGCCGTCGAAGCGGAAGTCGCGCTGGCTGGGAGTGGTAAGAATACGGTTGGTGCCGGGGCGGCCGGCGATGAGGGATCCGTAGGGGTTACCGGCGGGGTCAAGGGTGTTGTCGGTTAAGAAGAAGCCGCGGATATTGTCGCGGGTGTTAAAGCGGGACTCGACGCTGGCGAGCACGGTGGTCTTTGGGCCGAGCTTCACGGTAAGCGTGGGGTTCATCACGAAGGTGTCGGACTGGAAATATAGCGCGGAGCTTTTGGTGGTCTGGTAGGACATCGGCAGAGCGACACCAAAGCGGTTATCTTGGCCGAAGGGCGTGGACAGAAGAAGTTCGGCGCGACGGAAACCGTAGGAGCCGATCGTGGTGCCGAGTCGGGCGACGGGGCGGCTGCCGGCGGTGACGCTGGAGGAATTGACGACGCCGCCGGTGCCGCCTTGGCCGTAAAGAGCGCCACCGGGGCCCTTGATGATGTCGACGCGACTGCTGGTGATCGGGTCAATAGGCACGAAGCGGCGGAAGCCGTCCTTATTTTGGGCGGCGGCGATGCCGCGGATAAGCAGGGTGTTGTTCTCGGGGTTGTCGCGGGAGCCTCCGACGCCACCGGCGGTGGTATCAAGCTGAATGCCTGAAACGTATTCTAGGGCTTCGCGGATATCGAGTGCGCCGATGTCGCGCATGAACGCGGGGGTCAGTACCTCGATGTTCATCGGCAGATCCTTGATGGGGGTGCTGTAGCGGGTGCCGGAGGTGGTATTGGCGGCGCGGTATTCGTCGTCGTTCTCGGCGTTGACCTGGAAGACGTTGAGTTTGACTATATCTCTGTCCTTTTCGCTCGTCGTGGCGGTGAGCGCGGCGGAAGGAGCCGGGGCGATTTGGGCGCGGGCGCAAAAGGTTATGGCGAGGCTGGCGCTCAGCGCGAGCAGGCGGGTGGCGGTCGAGGTTTTCATGCAGATAGGGTTTAATGAAGTGGCGCGTTCACGTGGGGTGGCGTGTCGCGATCTTGGGGGGTTGCTTTGATGAAGAAGCGGCTCGCCAGACGCCGCGAGGTCTTTGATGTTTTAACCGTAAAGTGAATCACTCTTTTCAGCCCTCAATGAAGCATGTCGCGCAGGCGGCAGGTGTCTCAGTCATGACCGTGTCGCTCGCCCTGCGGCGGGCGCCAAGTATTCCCGTGGCAACGCGCGAGCGGGTGTTGGCGGAGGCGTCGCGGCTGGGTTATCGGCGCAATCCGCTGGTCTCAGCACTCATGGCCGGATTGCGCGGGCGCAAAATCGGGGCGAATGCGCAGGTGTTGGCGTATGCGGAGAGTTTTCCGCCGAATGTGACGCAGCAGCACGCCGAGTCGTTGCGGCGTTTTCGCGCGGGTGCAGAGGCGGGCGCGGCGCGGCACGGTTACCGTTTGGAGGCCTTCCGGCTGGGCGGAAGTGGGTTGAGCGAGGCGCGGCTAGAGAAGGTGTTGCACGCTCGTGGGATTCGCGGGGTCGTCTTTGCGCCCGTACCGCGGCCGGGCACGGTGTTAAAACAGGCGTGGGCCAATCACGCGGTGGCGGCGTTGGGATTTTCGCTGGCGAGCCCGCAGTTGCATCGGGCGGTGAACCATCAAATTCACTCTATCCGGCTGGCGCTGAGTTCGCTGCTGGCCCTCGGCTATCGCCGGATTGGTTTGGTGATCAGCCGCGCGCACGATGAGCGCGTGGATCACCATTGGCTCTCCTCGGTGTTATTGACGCGGCATGAGCAGCGCGACCCCAACGTCGCTTTCCCTTTGCTTCTGGAGGACGATTTTGGTCCGCGGGTCTTGCCACGTTGGCTCCGGGCGGAGCGCCCCGAGGTCGTGCTTACGACCGAGCCCGGGATTGCGGCGAGGTTGCGCCGTGAGCGTACCAGCGCCGGGCAAGCAATCGGTTTTGCACATCTAGACCTTACGGCTGAACTTCCCGGCGGCAGCGGCATTGACCAAAATAACGAGCGGGTGGGCGCAGCGGCCGTAGACCTGGTGGTCGAACAATTACACAGCAATGCATTTGGCCTGCCGGAAAACCCCAAGACCGTGCTCATCGAAGGACGCTGGGTTCCTGGAGAAACTGCCCCAGGTTTACTCCGCCAGTCGGACCGGTGAACTCGGGCGCGCCAAAAACCGGGGGCTGAATGTGCGCTTTTCTTTTGGCGGGCGCATCGGCAACGTCCCCCTTCATGGCACACGCGAGTGGGGTCCAGACCCCGCAACTCACCTTGCAAGATTTTCGGATCGAGACCCTCCGCGGCGCGGCGGGTCATGTTCGCGTCGGTCTCACCCGCGCCGGTCAATGGTGGCTTGTAGATGCCCGCGATCAGCCGTTTTTTAGTCGGGGTGTAAATGGCCTCAACCGCACTGGCGCCACCGGTAGTCGCACCGCGCAACTCGGCTCCTATGCCGCGGCCGTGGATGCGCTTTATGGGACAGTAGAACCCAAAGTTTTCGCCGACGCCTCGCTCACACGACTCTCGGCTTGGGGCTTCAACACGCTCGGCGCTTGGGCCGGCGCGGAGTTTTTGGATCGCGGCCTCGCGTTCACGCACATGATGGATTTTCGGCAAGCCGCACCCGAAACCACGATCCGTCTTGTTGGGGCGAAAGTGCCGGATGTATTTGATCCACGTTGGGTCGAGGCCTGCAACCAACGCGCGGCCGAGCGCGCGTTGGCGCACGTGTTTAGCCGCGAATTGATCGGCTATTTCAGCGATGATGATCTCGCTTGGGCGCAGCCGGACGGTGAAGCGGGCTCGGGCGAAGACGACGGCGCTAAACGGGTGGCGCGGCCCTCCTTGTTGCAGATTTGCTTGAGCTTGGAACCGAGTTTCCCGGCCTATCACGCGGCGTGGGAATTTACACTTGCGGCGCACGGTGGCGAATTGGCGACCATGGCGCGGGCCTGGGATGTCTCTCTGCCCAATAAAGAAGCGCTGCGCCAACTCACGTTGGCCGATGGGGCCTTATTAAGTGCGGGCTACCGGCGCGACCAGGAGCGTTTTACCCGCGAATTTGCGCGGCGGTATTTCGCGGTGACCTCGGCGGCGATTCGGCGATACGATCCACATCACCTGATTTTGGGCTGTCGCTTTAGTGCGAATCCAGGCGCGGCGGTCCTGGCCGAATGCGTCTCGCCGCAGGTCGACGTGGTGTCGCTCTGTTGCCGTGACGAGAACGTGGTGTCGCGTATTGAGGTGGCGAATCGCGCCCAAGGCATGCCAGTGTTGGTCGGTGAGTTTAGTTGGACCGCAGAAACGTTTAAGCGGCCGACGGCGCCGGGCGAGTTGCCGGGATTGAGCCCGATTGAGCGCAGGTTGTCGCGCGGGCGGGCGAGCTTGGAGCGGGCGTGCGCACACCCAGCGCTCGTGGGTTACGCCTGGGCGCGCTGGGCGGATCGCAATGAACACGTACCGCTTTATGGCGAAGGCTTGGTGCGCCACGATGATCGTGAGGCCCACGAGCAC
>RGAX01000117.1 GCA_009919985.1 Opitutaceae bacterium | reverse complement strand
TGCGCGGCACGGGCCTGAGGGCCTTGGCATTGTGTCCAGGGCCGACGGCGACTGATTTTTTCCGGCGTGCAGGTTTACAGCAAGGCAGCGTCGCGGACAGTCTGAGCATGACCTGCCATGAGGTGGTCACAGCTACGCTTCAAGCCATTGCTGCTGAGCGCAGCCTCGTGGTGCCAGGTTGGAAGAACAAAGTCTCGACGTTTTTCGTCTCCAAATTGTCGAAGCCTTTGGCGGCACGCTTGGCGGCGATGGTCTTGGCGCGTTTTCGGCTAAAAAAGGTGGTAACGTGACGCGTGATTCTGCAGCGGGTGGTGGCACTCCGGAGTTGAGTTATGATCCGTGGCTTGCTTGTGCGTGGCCGCGACAGGTCACGACGGGGAAAGTCCGTATGATCACGCTCGAGGAGATCAAATCCTGGGTGATTTATGAGGACGATCGCTTGCTCGTCGTAAACAAACCCGGCGACGTAGTGTGCCATCCCTCGAAGGCGGGACCCTGGTCGAGTTTGGTCGGAGCAGCTCGCGAGTACACGGGCTTACCGACGATGCATTTGGTCTTTCGATTGGATCGCGAGACCAGCGGGGTCGTGGTGCTCGCAAAAGACGCCAAGATGGCGAGCGTGCTGCAGACCGCGATGATGGAGCGCAAGGCGGGTAAAGTTTATCTCGCGGTGATGTCGGGCGAATTGCCGGCGCCCGTTACGGTAAATCAACCGCTCGGCGATGACCGGGCTAGTCCGGTATTTATCAAATCGACGGTCGTTGAGGGTGGACAAGCAGCGCTCACGCATTTCACGCCTTTGGTGGTGGCGGGCGGATTTACCTTTGCGAGGGTTGTGACGGAGACCGGCCGCAAGCATCAGATTCGCGCTCACGCGCAATGGCTGGGCCATTCGTTAGTCGGGGACAAAATTTACGGACCGGATGCGCAGCTTTATTTAGACTTTATTACCAAGGGTTGGTCGGCGGCGTTAGAGGAGAGGTTATTGTTGCCGCGGCAGGCCTTACACTGCGCTGAGATTGATTTGAGCTCAGTGGGTGCGCCGCAGATTTTTAAGGCCGAGATGGCGGCGGATATGCGGACTTTTTGCCTAAATCATGGATTAATCGCGTAGTGGCGCTCGTGATGGCCGCGCGATGAGCCGCAATCCGGTATTCGAGCGGAAAAGCTGACGGTGACTCCAGGGTGTAACTGATCGTCGTATGATGGGCGCGCAGGTAGATCGCCTCCGGCCACGTTTCCCTTAGCAGCGGGTCGTCGATGGGGCGAATGATGCCGGGAGCCGCGGTCGTACGACCATCAATCACCGGAGCCTCGTCGATGGGACAACAGGCTCGCACTGCCTCAAGGATGGGTTCGGCCAGACTGGGGCGCTGGTGGGGATTTAATTCGTAGAGATAGTAGCCCGTAGATTCCCAGTCCTCATGGATGCAGAGCGTGAGGTGGAAGGGGGGTTGGCGTTGGAGCCAATCAATATGCGCGCGGGTCTCGTTGGCGCGGACTTCAAGAAAGTCGCGATTAAGATCCAGGCCGGTCGCGTTTTCGCGCGTGCCGCGGACGAGTCCGGTGGGATTTAAAATAGGACATATGAACCACGTCGCGCGGTCGTCGAAAAATCCAGTTTCAAGGAGCGTGAGCAGCGTTAGCGGAGGAGCTGGTTCGTCTCCGTGCATGCCTGCAGACATATAAATGCGCGGGCGCAGGCCAGGCGCTCGCTTGGTTAGCGCGATTAAAGGGAATCCGTCGATTTTCCCGTATTGTTCAACACGGAAGCCGGCATCGCGAGCGGCGGCACTGAAGCGCGCAGCGGTAGCGGTAGGATCAAACGGAGTGGCTTTGACAGTGGACACGTGCTGCTTCTTGCTGGCCGTTTTAACGAAGTACAAGCCGCAATCATTTAACTCTGATCATGTCACAAGTTCGCGTTCGGTTCGCCCCCAGTCCTACGGGTTTTTTTCATATCGGTAGCGCCCGCACGGCTTTATTCAATTGGCTTTATGCGCGGCATACTGGCGGCGTTTTCATTCTCCGCATCGAAGACACCGACAAGGAGCGCAACAGCGAACAGTTCCTGAATGTGATCTATGATTCGTTGCGCTGGCTGGGACTGAATTGGGACGAAGGTCCGGTGGTTGGCGGTGCGTTTGGTCCTTATCGCCAGAGCGAACGCGCGGCGGTTTACGCGGAGTATCTACAAAAACTCAAAGCAGCCGGACGCACTTATGAGAAAGACGGTGCCGTGTGGTTCAAACTACTCGGTGAGCGTTATGAAATTTACGACGAGCACCGCAAAAAGACCGTCACCAAGGTCAAAGTGGCGCCAACGGCGATCGAAGATCAAATTCGTGGTCACGTGGAGCGCGTTGAAGATGAGGATTTTGTAATTTTCCGCTCGGATGGGAATCCGGTGTTTCATTTCGTTAATGTCGTCGATGATATCGCGATGCAGATCACGCACGTGATTCGCGGCGAAGATCACCTTTCCAACACCAGCAAGCACGTCGAGTTGTTCAAGGCCTTCGGAGCGCCCGTGCCGGCATTCGCGCACATTCCGCTGATTCTTAAACAAAATGGCCCGGGAAAAATGTCGAAACGCGACCAAGGTGCGCTGATCGAAGAATATCAAAAGCGGGGATTTCTACCCGAGGCGTTGGTGAACTTTTTGTGTCTACTCGGTTGGAATCCCAAAGACGATCGCGAGAAAATGCTGATCGCAGAGGTGATTCAATTGTTTGATTTGCCTGGGGTGAATCAAAGCAATGCGCGTTTCGATGAGAAGAAACTCGCGCACATGAACATGGCTTACTTGCTCGCTTTACCGACGGAGCGATTTGTCGCGGAGGCGAAGGCTTTTTTTGAAAAAAATCCTGCCGGTGTAGCCGCGCTCGCCCAACCCGAGGTGTTCCGCGAGGTCATGATGCTTGCTCAACCGAAAATCAAAGGGTTCGAGGAGTTGCCGGTTTATACGGGATATTTTTTCAACGACGACTTTGCGCTTGATCCCAAGGTTAAGGACAAGGTCATGGGTAAGCCCGAATCGAAGACTCGCCTCAGTGAATTGATCTCGACCTTGCCTGCGATGGATTTATCCAGCGACAGCGCTATTGAAGAGGCGATTAAGGCCTTAGCTACAAGCAAGGGGCTTGGATTCGGCGATTATCAGGCTGTTGCACGACTCGCGGTTTCAGGCACGAACGCGGGACCCAGCATCACCAGTATTTTCCGGGTGCTGGGACGCAATCGCGTCGAGCAACGCCTTGCGCGACTTCTCGCGGTCGCTTGAGGGGTGCAGATTATTTTTCGGTGCGGGTAATCGCCGCCGCGCTGAATTCGACAGTGATCGTCTTGCTGTTCACTGTGTAAGAAACGTTGGGCGACTGGCTCTGCGCATCGAGTTTGCAAGCGATGGGCTGGCTCGCGGAATTCAGTTCGCCGGGATAAAAGACGGCGGCGATGAGGTTTTCTTCGGCAGGCGCTTTGACCAACGTGCTAAAATACGGAGCCCAGGATAGCGTGGCTTCTTGTGTAACGGGTAAATCGGGTTGCCGGCCCTTCGTAAGGGTAAAGTTCCCAGCGAACAGCGCCTGCATGGTCATCGTGCTGTTGCGCGCCCGCGCGGTGGGGGCTTCAGCCGTGGCGTAGCGGTGTTCGCCGTTTTTGGTCGGGGTCGTGGCGCGCTTTGTCGTGCTAGCACGCGCGCGAGGAGCTTCGGCTGCCGCAATATTTTCGGCGGCGGCGTGAAGCAGAACTTGGTTGTCTTTGATGGTGGCTTCGACGCCGGTGTGAAAGCGCACTTCGATATCGGCGCCCACGGCGCAACGTACGCGGTCGAGGACGACGACGATGTTGTTAACTTTATCGAGGACGATGGAACGCTGCCACTGTTTCAGTTCCTTGCCGGGATAGGCGAGGGTGGGGTCCATGCTGACGGCTGAGAACGTGGGCTCGGATTGGTAGTGCATGATCTTGCCACCGATGCCGGACTGCCAAGGTTGGTCTTTGAGTTTGGCGCAGATTTGTTCCTCGCCGTTGACCATGACGACGTTGTGGCCAGCGGTGCGGGCTTGGAGATAATCCCAGCGTAACGCGCCGAAATACTGTTCGTCGTAGGGCGTGCGGGGGACTTCGCCGACGAATGTGAGGTTATGCCAAGTGAGGTTGAACGTGCCGATGTCGAGGTGCCCGTGGTGTGGGTCGTCGTTCATGCCGGCTTTGGTTGCGATGGTGACAGAATCGGGCGTAAAATCGCGCCGTAGAAAAGCCCAGTCGATGCTGGGGAAATATTTGGAGGCTTCCGTCGGTGGTTGGGCGGCGACCGTGGTCTCGGGCCAGAGGAGGTCGAAAATGCTGCCTTGGGATCGCACGAAAGTTTTGGCGTACCATGCTGCCTGAGGGTCACCGCTTTCTTGGGCCATTTTGTTGATGACGTAGGACTCGCCCACGGGATTGCCGGAACCATCACCGAAGCCACCGGTAAGGCCAAATAGACCGAAGTCCACTGGATGCGGGTAAAGGCTGCGGTGTTGGAAGAGATTCACTTTTCCGCCGCTCGCGCGTTTGAGGGCGTCAATCAAGCGCAGGCTCTCGCCAACGCCGTAGGCCCAATAGCCGCGGCCTTCCTGCCAAGCACCGTCGGTGCCGACATGTTCGAGCATGTTCCAGACGCCTTCGTAAGAGCGGGCAATGACGTCGGTGAGTTGCGGATCTTCTCCAAGGAGCGCGAGCGCGGCGAGACCGAGGCCGGTGTGGCAGATGCCGGACCAGTTGCATTTGTAGGCAGTGGCCCACCAGAAGTACTCATAATTGCCGCGGACGCGCGTGATGGCTTTTTCCAAGAGCGCGCCTCGGATGCGGTCGCGCTGGGCCTTGGTTAGCGCCGAATGGAGCCAATCGTAGATGTAGGCCAGGCGTTGGCTTGTAGCGCTCGCGGTGATGTCATAGGAGAAAACCACTTGGTCGTCTTTGGCGCCGTAGGGCCAGACACGCGGATAAATCACATCGAAGGAATGGGCGCTTTGAATCCAGGATTCTTGCGCGCAGACGATATTGGCGTGCTCAAAAGCTTTACCCACGTACGCCGAGTCGCCGGTCATTTGGTAGAGAAAGGCTAACGTAAAGGCGGCGTCGATATGTTCGGATACATAGCGGCGGTAATCGTCGGCACCGACGTAGCGAGTGTGAATAATCCGGGGCGGGGCTTCGCGTTCGGCGGTGGCGTGGAGCAGGCGTCGGCCTTCGAGAAGGACTCGCGCAAAGGTCTCGGCTGATTTTGGATCATTTTTAATCCGCGCAAGCATGGCAGGCTTTTCCTCGGCGCTAAAAATGAGGTAAGGATGTTGGCGGGGATTCTGTGCGATCAGGGACGCGAGTGCCTTAAAATCCGGAGTCTCGGCGAGGAGCAGAGATACCGAGGCGGCCAAAAGGGCAAAAAGGAGACGGAGTAGGCGCATGGAATAGGTTGTTCGGGGTTGACGTGAGGTTGCCGTAGAAGATGCGGTCAGAAACTTAGAAAAATTGACCTCCTCCCGGCCCTGAAGGGCCGGGATTCCCTTAAGCAGGCGGGAGCGATAAAAATCCGCGCTGGGTCGGCGTGGGTGATTGCTAAAATTTGAGCGAGAGCGACAAGGTCAGAGTTATTTCTGACCGGTTGGCTTTCCTGCCCAAGCATCGCGTAGCGTGATCGTGCGGTTGAACACGAGACGGTTAGACGAGTGGTCCTTGGCGTCGGGTGCGAAGTAGCCAAGACGTTCGAATTGAAAACTCTCGCCCACTTTGGCACCGACGAGGGCGGGTTCGAGTTTGGCCGTGATGACTTCGAGCGACTGAG
This sequence comes from Opitutaceae bacterium, assembly GCA_009919985.1. Taxonomy (GTDB): domain Bacteria; phylum Verrucomicrobiota; class Verrucomicrobiia; order Opitutales; family Opitutaceae; genus Tous-C4FEB. The sequence goes on along the minus strand of RGAX01000117.1, from coordinate 2,573 downwards.
GGTTAACGTGTTGGAGGAAATCGTCGCTCGCGCCCGGTTCAGGCACGGTGAAGAGGCGATCGTAGAGGCGCACCTCGGCGTCGATCGCCTGAGTCGCGCTGACCCAGTGGATGGTGCCTTTAACTTTTTTGTCGGAGTTGGGTTGGCCAGAGCGCGTGGTCAGATCGGCGGTACAACGCAACTCGGTGATGTTGCCAGCGGTGTCTTTCACGATCTCGTCGAGCTTGATGATGCAGGCGTACTTCAGGCGAACTTCGCCACCTGGTTTTAGTCGGAAGTACTTGGGAGGCGGTACCTCGGCGAAATCTTCGCCATCGATGTAGACCTCGCGGGTGAGGGTAATCGGACGGGTCGTGGGCTTTTCGTCCTGGGGATTATTGGTGGCCTCGCAGGCGATAGATTCATCCACGGCGATATTGGTGAGTACCAGTTTGATTGGCTTCAACACGGCGAGGCGACGATGGGCGAGGGTGTTGAGTTCGTTGCGAATGGCATTTTCGAAGACGGCGACTTCGGTGAGAGAATCGAATTTGGTGACACCGAGGCCGGTGACAAAATTGCGGATGGCACTGGCTGGGATACCGCGACGACGAAGACCGGAGAGCGTAGGCATGCGCGGGTCGTCCCAACCGGCGACAATTTTTTCCTGCACGAGGTGGAGAAGTTTACGCTTCGATACGAGAGTATAGCCGAGGTTGAGCTTGGCGAATTCGTATTGGTGCGGCAGCGCACGCGGTAGATCCAAGGAGCCAAGAATCCAATCGTAGAGCGGGCGGTGATCAACGAACTCCAGTGTGCAGATGCTGTGTGTGATGCCTTCGAGGTAATCGCTGAGGCAGTGCGCGTAATCGTAAAGCGGGTAGATACACCAAGCGTCGCCGGCGTGGTGGTGTGACACGTGGCGAATTCGGTAGAGCAGCGGGTCACGCAGCCAAAGGTTGGGCGCGGACATGTCGATTTTGGCGCGGAGCGAGCGGGCTCCGTTGGGGAACTCGCCGGCTTTCATGCGTTGGAAAAGCTCTAAGTTTTCGGCGACGCTACGTGACCGGAAAGGGCTTTCACGGCCAGGTTGATCGGGCGATCCTCGGTAGCTTTCGGTGTCTTCGGGGCTGAGATCGCAAACGTAGGCTTTACCTTTTTGGATCAGTTCGAGCGCGTAGCCGTAGAGTTGTTCGAAGTAATCGGAAGCAAAAAAGGCTTCGGATTGATCACCGGGCGCGGTGGGCGCGAGGTAGAAATCGGGGCGGCCTTGGGAGGTGAGCGCGGCGGGTTTGGCGCCTTTGGGTTTGAAGCCGAGTTGCACGTCGGCCCAGCCGGCGATGAGCCAAAGAACATCGGTGGTGATGGAATCAACGTACTCCACGTCCTCTTTGACCGGGTTGGTGTCATCGCAGCGTAAGTTGCACTGGCCGTTGTTTTCTCGGGCGATGCCGAAATTAAGGCAGATGGATTTCGCGTGGCCGAGGTGGAGGTAGCCGTTGGGCTCAGGCGGGAAACGCGTGACGATCTTGGGGTAGCGCTTTTCGGCGACGTGGCCGGCGACGATATCGCGGACGAAATCGCTCGGAGGCGGAGGCGTGATAGGCGCAGTGTTCTCAGCGGTCATAGAGTGACAAATTGCGGCGCTCGGCGTGGCGAATCAACGTCACAATTGGAGGCGCGGGCTTGACGCACAGAAGGCCGGTACGCTTCATGACGGTTCAGCCCTGCGAGCGTAGCACAATGGATAGTGTAGTAGCCTCCGAAGCTATTGATCTGGGTTCGATTCCCAGCGCTCGCACCAGCTTTTACTTAGCGGTTTTTTTGCTTTCGCGCCAGCCACGCCAGAATTCTACGATAATGGGCACGATTGAAAGGAAGATAATCGCGATGATCACGAGTTTGAAGTTCTTCTGCACGAAAGGTTGGTTGCCGAACCAAAAACCAGCGTAGATGAAAAAATAGATCCAGACGAAGCCGCCGATCGCATTGTAGGCGATGAAACGCGAATAGGTCATACGACCCGCTCCGGCCACAAAAGGCACGAAAGTTCGTACGATAGGCACAAAGCGGGCGAGGACGATCGCGCGACCACCGTATTTTTCGAAAAATGCGTGCGCGCGCTTTAGATGTTTTTTGCGCAGAAAAATCGAGTCCTCGCGGTTGAAGACGGCGGGGCCAATCTTGGCGCCAATCCAGTAATTTAACGTATCGCCGATGAAGGCGGCTACAAAAAGCAGTAGCGCCATGACGTGCACGTTAAGCCCCGTCTCCGGTTTGGCGCAAAAGGCACCTGCCGCGAAGAGGAGTGAATCGCCTGGTAAAAACGGGGTAACCACCAGTCCCGTCTCGGCAAAGATGATTAAGAACAAAAGTCCGTATGTCCAAAGACCATAGCTGGCGATGATCTCGGCGAGGTGCTTGTCGATGTGAAGAATGAAATCGATGAGCTTTTTGATGAGGTCGAGCAGAATACCGCAGTCTCCATCGCCGGTGCGGGCGAGGTTGTATTTGCGGCGAAGTTCGGCGTGGTTGTAGATTTCGCCGTTGCACACGAGTTTGCTGCCGTCTTCCGCAACAAAGGGTTGTTCGCC
>RGAX01000116.1 GCA_009919985.1 Opitutaceae bacterium | reverse complement strand
AACGTCCGCCTCGTCGCGCAACGCCGTCTCGCCGAGCGCGCCACCACCGTGGTACCCGCGCTTAAAAAAATTCTCGCCGATACCACCGCACCCGTCCAAGCCCGCTGGCACGCGATCTGGACCCTCGACGCCATCGACGCCGGCGCTTCTGCCGCCACCGAGATCATCGCCGTTGCGACAAGCGAAACCGAGAGCTCCGTCCGCGCCCAAGCCATCCGCCAGCTCGGCACCCGCCGCAACTCCGCTGCCGTGCCCGCGCTCTTGGCCACTTTAAAGTCGCCCGACCCGGTCCTGCGTTTCCGCGCCGCCACCGCTCTGGGGCGCATCGGCCGGCCTGAAGCCGTTGCCGGCCTATCAGATCAGCTCGGCGAAGCAGACTTCTTCACGCGCTACGCCACTTTCACTGCCCTCAAAAATATCGGCTCCGCCACGCCCATCGCTTGGAGCCGAATTGCCAGCGGCCTCAACTCTCCCGACCCCACCATTCGGGAAGGCACCCGCTTTGCGTTGCGCGAAAGCTATGACGAGGCCAACATCGATAGCCTCGCTGCCTTCGTCGCGGACCCAGCGGCCGACGCCACCACGCGCGCCCTCGCCCTCGGCGTGCTCGCTGAACTCCACCGCAAGCCTGTGGCCTGGGATGGCAAATGGTGGGGCACGCAACCTGTACTGCGCGAAGCCCCGACGCCGCATACCGTAGACTGGGCCGGCACCGCGCGTGTGACCAACGCAATCATCAACGCCCTCACCGATTCCACTGTAGCTGTGCGCAGCGCGGCCGTTGCGGCCATCGCCATCGCACGAATCTCAACGTTCACTCCACAGATGCGAGCGATGCTCGACCTCGAAACCGACCTGGAATTCCGCCGTACGCTCATCCGCTCGCTCGGCGCTTTACGCGACAAACCTTCGGGTAAACTCATCGCCGTCCTCCTGACGCCCGCCGCCGAAAACGCCGCGCTACTGCCCGATGCCATTGCTGCCGCCGGTCAAATCGGTGACCCTGCTTCCCTCGCCGCGTTAATCGCGCTCGCCGATTCCGCCCCCGCGCCCGACACGCTCGTACTCGTCGCCCAAGCGCTCACCGCGATCAAGTCTCCCGATTCGATTCCCACCGCCGCCAAACTCCTCCAACACCCCGAAGTCAGCGTCCGCGCTGCCGCCGGCGCGACGCTCGCCGCCATCGGTAACGCTGCCGCGCTCGCAGTCGTTGAGCCACTGCTCACCCAAGCTCCCACGCCTGTCCGCATCTCGGCCATCACGACCGCCGGCCTACTTAAGGTGCGCTCCGTGATCCCGACGTTACTCTCTTCGTATACTGAGCCCGAGTTGCGCCCCGCGCTCATTGAGGCTCTCGTGTTGATGCCCGACATCCGCGCCCTCGAAATTTACCTCGATGCGCTCACCGGCCACGACAGCGGACCGCGCGACCGCGCCCGCCGTGCGCTTAGCAACATCCGTGAATCCGTGCGCCCCTCCATCGAACAACGGCACCGCGAAAAACCGTTCACGGGCCCCGCGCTCTTCGCCCTCCAGCGCGTTTACCAAGATAACGATAAAGCCCTCGCCGGCCCGCTGTTTGAGGGCAATTCCAAGCCTGTCGCCGTCGCCGAGTACGCCCGCTTCGCGCTGCGCATGCCCGGGGACGCCAAAAACGGTCGCAAGCTCTTCGAGGGCGAAGCCGCGTGTATCGCGTGCCACCGCGCCAACCAATTGGGTGCCGCAATCGGCCCAGCCCTCGACGGTGTCGGGGCCCTCTACGACCGTGCCACCCTCATCGAATCCGTGCTCTATCCTTCCAAACAAATTTTTGACGGCTACCACACGGTAACGATCACTTTGAAAAATGAAGAGGCGCACGCGGGTTTCCTGCGTTACGAAACCGCAGAAGAAATCTTGCTGGTCGATGTCGCTGGCGCCCAACACCAACTGCCGAAATCACAAATCGCCAAGCGCGAGGAAAGCGCCATCTCACTCATGCCCGAAGGTCTCCAAGCCTCGCTCTCGCTCGCCGAGTTTTCTGATCTCATCAGCTATCTCGAATCTCTCCGTGAAAAACCCGCAGGTTCATAAAACAGCGTATTTTTCCCTGTCTAGCTTAGCTACGGAAGTTCACAAAAAACCCCGGTTCAAAAACCGGGGTTTTTTATTATAGCCGACTGAGGGTCGGCTCTAAATGAGAAGCGAAAATTAGGCTTTATCGCCCGCCGTCGCTACCGAGGGAGTGAGCGATTCGCCCTTAACACGAATACCCGTAAGTTTTTCGATCACAAAAAGCGCCTGATCTTCGGCGATATCGACCAAGGTGTGACGTTGGTGAATATCAATCGCGCCGACGACATTACCGGGCAAACGCGTGACCCCGGCGACTTTGCCCACGATATCCGCGGGCGTGACGAGGTGTTTGCGCCCGACATTGAGGAAGATCGTCGTGAAGCCTTTTTCCAAACCCGTGCGCGCGGGCGGGGCGAAATCGCCCTCGGCGCGAGCGGGTTCGCGTTCCACGGTGACCGGCGCGGCGACTTTAGGCCGGGAGGCATAACTCGTCGGGCCGGACGACTTGGGCGCATCGGCCGCGGCCGGGCCAGCGGCGAGCGCCGGAGCGACTTTCTTCGTCGCCCAGCTTGGCGCCGAACTGGTCGGAGCCTTGGGCGCCGGCTTGGTATCGGGTTTATCCGGGCCGGTGCCTCCGCCTTGCAGCAAGTGAATCAGGGCCGAACAGATATCTGTGCTCGGATAACCCTGTTCCAACAATCGATCGATCATGCGATCTTGTTTGCGGAATTTCGCGGCGTTGAGCGTGTCGCGTAGTTTTTCGAAAAACACATTTTCGCGCGCCTCTTCCACTTGATCGAGCGAAGGAATGTTTTCACGACGGATCTTAAGTTTGGCGTAGCGGATGAAATTCTGGAGTACCCAGAGTTCGCGTCCACAGACGAAGGTGAACGCTCGACCCGACTTGCCCGCGCGACCGGTACGACCAATGCGATGCGTGTAATCTTCGGCGTCGTTAGGTAAATCGTAGTTGAAGACGACTTCGAGGTCATCGACATCGAGACCGCGAGCGGCGACGTCGGTCGCCACCAGGAACTCAAAGCCGCGCTTGCGGAATTTATCCATAACGCGGTTGCGCTGCATTTGGGTGATATCTCCATGTAGGCGGTCGACTGCGTAACCGCGCGCAGAGAGGATTTCGGCGAGTTCGTCGCACATGATCTTAGTGCTGCAGAAAATAATGCCGTAGCGGAAATCATGCACGTCGATCAGGCGCGTGAGCGCTTCAATCTTCGAGCGGCGGTCGACTTCAAAGTAAACCTGATCGACCTGCGGTGCATTTTGAGCGGAGGACTCGATCTTGATCCAAGCGGGATCGCGCGAGTAGCGCTTAATCAGGTCTTGGATCGCCTTTGGCATAGTAGCCGAGAAAAAGAGCAACTGGCGCTGGTCGGGCACCGAAGAAAGGATTTTTTCGATGTCCTCACGAAAACCCATGTCGAGCATGCGGTCGGCCTCGTCGAGAATCACGAGCTTCAGTTTATCTAACTTAAGCGAGCCGCGCTCCATATGATCCATCAGGCGACCGGGCGTTCCGATCACGACCTGCGCGCCGGCATCGAGCCCGCGGAACTGGCGCTCGTAACTCTGACCGCCGTAGACCGGAAGCTCGCGAAGGCCGCGTTTGAAAAAAGCTAGTTTAGCCACCTCTTCAGCCACTTGGACCGCCAATTCGCGCGTTGGTAGCAAAATTAAGACCTGTACGGCTCGGCTTTGAACGTCGACTTTGTCGATGGCGGGAATAGCGAACGCCGCTGTCTTGCCCGAGCCAGTCGAAGACTGACCGACCACGTCGCGCCCAGCGAGAATCGTTGGAATTACCGCAGTCTGAATGGGCGATGCTTCTTCAAAGCCCATTTTTTCCACGGCTTTAAGTAGCTCGGGCGAAAGGCCCAATTCGGTAAAGAGACGTTTTTCCATAACTCAAACTGACCCTACCCGAGACAAATTGAGAGCTAAATCTAAGCTACCGGCCAATGCTGTCGCAACTTACGACGGACGAATTGGACGCTCTCGGCCAATTGCTCCATGCCATCGACCCCGTCCTCGATACTCACCCAGCCGTCAAAACCGACGGCTTTCAACGTCCCGAAGATCGCATCGTAGTCATTCAAACCTTTGCCGATCGTCCCATGCCTGAGGCGTTTGGCATAGCCCTCCGCACCGGTTTCATCCCGGCGCAAATCCTCGATTGTGCCCTCGGCCAGATAGCGATCACTCGCGTGCATGGTCACGACGCGGTGCTTTACCTGCTCGAGCAACTCTAGCGGATCATCCCCTGCCAGAAATGCATTACTCGGGTCGTAATTCACTCCGAAGCGCGGGTGCTTCACGCGTTCCACTAGCTCGCAAAACACATCCATCTTCTGCGCAAACTCGGGGTAACTCCAAAAATCGTCTTTGTAGTGATTCTCGATAATAAGCGTGACGCCGCAGCGTTCCGCCTCGGGTAAACAGGCCTCGATACTCTGCGCGACCAAGTCGAGCCCGCGCTCCCGGGTCAGCTCAGGTCGACGCTGCCCAGAAAGCACCCGACAATACCCTGCACCCAGCGACGCCGCCATCCGGATCCAGTTTTTCTCCTTCTCGATTTCCTGCGCGCGAAAACTCGCATCAGGGTGTGAGAAATCTGGCGAGCAACAGAGCATCGGAATCACCATCCCGCGCTCTTCAACCGTGCGACGCGCCGCCGGCCAATTCGACGGATTGGCCAGTTCCAGCATCCCACTATAATACTCCAACCCGTCGAGTCCGAGTGGAGCCGCCAGATCAACCCATTCGCGCAGTGTCATCGAGCCGTCTTTACAGAGCGCCCGCATGAAGGCCTTGGGAAATGCAGCAAGTTTGGGCATTATTTAAAAAAATTTAAATCTTAACCGCGTTGCGGCCGAAAACCGAAAATTGCTCTAATTCAACAACCGAGCCGGTGATAGGGCGCGATTCATCACCGAGCCAATACACGGCCGCCGCTGCAATTTCTTCGGGTCTCATTAACCGACCCGAAGGTGCGAACACCGCCGGCAGGTGCTCCGGCCAATCCGCCGCCTGCCCCCATTTTTGTTGATCCGCATACTCGCGCGCCGTCAGCACCCAACCGACGTTGAGATGGTTAATCCGAACCCGATCCGTACCGTGCGCGTTGGCAAGATTGCGCGACAGCGTCTGCAGGGCACCTTTGGAGATACTGTAATCGAGGAGCGTGGCCTCACCGCTGTACGCGTTGATTGAACCGATGTTCAAGACGCAGCCTTGATTCGCTTTCAGTTCAGAGAAGGCCGCCTGAATCAGAAAAAACGGCGCCCGCACGTTGATCGCCATCGTGCGGTCAAAATTTTCTACGGTAGCCGTCGTCAACGTACTGCGTGGCACGATTGCAGCGTTGTTCACCAGCGCATCCACTCGCCCAAATGCTGCGCGCGCGGCCGCCACGATGCGCCCCGCGCTCGTCGGATCCGCCAAATCGTCGAGATGCAACGCCGCCGCCGCACCTAATTTTTTCACAACAGCCTGGCCGTCCGCATGCACGATACCGTGTACAAGCACGCGAGCGCCTTCCGCGACGCAACGCTCCGCGATCGCCTGACCGATCCCGGAAGTACCGCCGGTGACGATAATGACTTTGTCGCTTAAGCGCATGATCTAAATGGCTAACCGATTACACGGGTTTCAACACCGCTTTCACGATCGCGCCCGAGTGCATTTTTTCAAACGCATCGTGCCACGATTCGAGTCCCCACACGCCACCCATGATAGGCCGCACGTCGAGTTGGCCGGAGGCTAAGAGCGCCAGAACGCGCTCCCAAACCGGCCAATTATGACTAAAGCTACCTTGGAGCGTGATGTTCTTCTGCACGAGAGGGTCGAGTGAGAAACCGAGCGGTTGAGGACCCCAACCCACTTTGCTGATCCAGCCATTCGGGCGCACCAGTTCCATCGCAACTTTCAATGCCGCCGACGCACCCGCCGCATCGATCACCCCGTCCACGCCGAGACCATCGCGCGACTTGGCCCATGCCGTCGCATCACCGACAATCACTTCGCAGCCGTAAACTTTCGCCACTTCGAGACGCGTACGATCGCGCTCGAGCCCGACGAGCGCCACCTGCGCCCCGGCGAGTCGCGCCATCGCTGCGCATAAAATTCCGATTGGGCCGGGCCCGAGTACGACCACACGGTCGCCGGGACGGATGCGAGCGTTGTTGATCACGGCGTTGAAGGCTACGCAGCACGGCTCGGTCAGCGCGGCTTGTTCCATTGCCAGTCCATCGGGCACTCGATGCAAGCAGCGCGCCGGCACGCGCACAAAGCGCGTCATCGCGCCGTTGACCCCATAGCCGAAACCCTTCCGTGATGGCTCCAAATTATAAAGTCCTTCCCTTGTCAGCGGGCTATCGGGATCGATCACCGCGGCCGTTTCGCTCACGACCCGGTCGCCTTCTTTCCAGCCGCGCACGGCAGATCCGAGTTCGGCGATACTCCCGCCGAACTCGTGCCCAAGGACCACAGGATAATTAACCTTCCAACTGTGCGACGCCGTCCATTGATGCAGATCACTGCCACACACCCCGACAGCCTCGACCGCGAGGATGATATCCTCGGGACCAGGCTCGGGCCGGGAAACTTCGCGTAATTCTACGCTGTGGGGTTCAGACGAGTAGTTGACGACGGCGGGACTTTTCATCGGGGAAATTTTCCTACGGGCACATCGCCGTAGCCATGGACGCGCTCGCAGATGATGCGCAGCGTGCCTTCGAGGTTACCATCGGCGGTGCGAAACGCATCCGCATCCACCGCCAGCGGCGCGCCGATCACGACGAGCGGCGCACCAAACTCTGGCGTACGCACCGCTTGCTCTAGCGTCAGGCCACCCACGGCTTGGACGGGCAAGTTGACCGCCGCCACCACCGCACGCAGATCATCGAGCGGGCTCGGCATGCGTCTACCTGCTGCGGCAATGCCCCGCCGCTCATCGTAACCGATGTGATGAATCACAAAGTCGCAGCCAAGATCCTCGATGAATTTTGCGCCCGCGACCATATCGGGAAAACCCAAATTATCGCCCATGATTTTGACGCCGTAATCACGCCCTGCTTTTACCACGCATTTAAGCGTTTCTTCATGTGCGCGGCCCATGACGACGACGTGCGTCGCGCCGGCCTTGGCCATCATCTCAGCCTCAAGATAACCGCCGTCCATGATTTTAAGATCCGCGACTATCGGCACACCCGGGAAACGCTCCCGCAACGCCCGTACCCCATGCACTCCTTCGGCCAAAATAAACGGCGTACCGGCCTCGAGCCAATCCACGCCCGCACGCATCGCCAACGCGGCCGTTTCGAGCGCTTCTTTACGGTCCGTAAGGTCCAACGAAATTTGTACAATGGGGCGCATGCAAACTGGGGTTTACCGAGAGTTGTCGGTGCATTCCTACGCCGTCAACGCTGCTCCCACTTGATTCGCTTAAGCCGGAATAATCACGGCACTACATAAAGCTCGACGAGAGCCGTGCCCGTCGTAGCGCCGACACCGCTCACGACCGCCGTATAACTGCCCGGCGTGAGGGTCGTGAGCACCGCGGCATCTTTACTGCCGGCAGATAACGTGAACGCCCCCACAGCCGTGGCGGTGCTCGCGATCGCAGATGCATTCGCAGCGCTAGACCAGTTGTCGTTCGTAGCGAGCACGGTCTTGTCGCGGTAAAGGGTGATCGTAGGATCGGCAAGCGCGCCCGCGACGTTGAAGTTTGCGAGCGTGGGTCCGACCGCACGGATCAACACGCGCAACGTGCCGCTGCCGCCGATCACGAAACCCGGAATCAGCACGTTTTCGCCGGTGCCGACATAGGCGCGAGCGGAGGCATTGACGAGCGAAGGCGTGGTCGCGCTCGAGGCATCATAAACTTCGAGTAGTACGACCCCACTCGCCCCGTCGGGGGAGGTCACCGGTGCCGTGTAGCTACCCGTGGTCAGCGAGGTGAGTAACGCCGCATCTTTGCTGCTAGGTAACAGCGCAAAGGCACCCGCCGCCGTCATCGCCGCCGCATCGCCGGCCAGCCAGTTATCATTCGCCACGATATCAGCCACGCCGTTGTTCAACGTGAGACGCGGATCGGCCAGCACTCCGGGCACACCGAATTCGTCGAGCGCGGGACCCGCGGCGCGGATGAGCACGGGTTTCGCCTGTTCGCCGCTTATAACAAAGCCTGCGACCGCGGCCTCTTCGGTGGAACCGACCCACACGCGCGAGGAAAGATTTACCAGACGTTGCTCGCTAGCGGCCGGGGATTTTTTCTCGGCTCCGGTAAAAACAATCGTTTGAGCCTGAAGATCCGTGAGCGCGAATATATTCATGAAGCTCGCCTTATCTGAATATAC